>NZ_JCAXEU010000011.1:0-89765 GCF_059758705.1 Bhargavaea sp. GQ12 | reverse complement strand
ACAATAACGTTCCCCTTCTGGTGTTTGCACATAAAAACAGCCGCCTCTATGCCCAGAAACTGGATTATAGTGGCGGCTATTTTTAGTACGTACGAAATTCAATTGGTTTTTCAGTGCCCTCTTCTTCAAAGGGAAGCTTCAGGTATTGGGAGTTCGGCCATCCGGCCTTTCTCGATCCGGACGATGCGGTCTGCGGTGCGACGGGCTTCGTCCATGCTGTGGGTGACCATGAGGACGGGGATCTGCCAGTCCCGATGGATGCGCATCAGTTCGTTCCGGCAGCGCAGCCGGGTTTCATCGTCGAGCGCGGAGAACGGCTCGTCCAGCAGCAGCAGTTCCGGCTTCATCGCGAGCGCGCGCGCCAGTGCCGTGCGCTGCTTTTCGCCGCCGGAGATTTCATGCGGATACTTGTCCATGAGCGGCCGGATGCCGAGCAGCTCCGTAAGTTCGCTGACGTGAGGCGGCTCAGGCATCCGCGGCAGCCCGAACAGGATGTTCTCGCGCACGGTCATATGGGGAAACAGCGCGTAGTCCTGGAACAGGTAGCCGACGCGCCGGTCCTGGATCCGCAGCGGTTTCCGGCCGTCTTCCGCAAACACACGTCCGCCGAGCTCGATCCGGCCCGAATCTGGCGCGACCGTGCCCGCCAGACAGTTCAGGAAGGTTGTCTTGCCCGATCCTGACGGGCCCACGATCGCAACGATTTCCCGGTCCATCCTAAATTCGGCCTGCAGAACAAACGCTGGCAGCTGCTTGTTAAACTCCGCTTTCAGCACCACCTTCACTCCCTTCCCCGTCTTCTTGATGTCTTCCTGCGCCAGCCGTTCAGCCAGGTGATTGCGGCAAGTCCGAGCAGCGTGATGAGAACCACCCAGAACATCGCCTCGCCGGTGCGTCCCGCCTCATAGGAAAAGTAGATGGCAAGAGGAACGGTGACGGTTTCGCCCGGGATGAACCCGGCGATCATGAGCGTCGCCCCAAATTCTCCGAGGCCCCGCGCGAACGCGAGGACTAGCCCCGCCAAAATGCCCGGCCAGGCAAGCGGGAAGGTTACTTTGCGAAAAACCCGCCATTCGCTGACGCCCATCGTGCGGGCGACGTTTTCCCATCTCGGATCCACTTTCTCAAACGCCGCCTGTACACTCTGGTACATCAGGGGCAGTGACACGACGAACGAAGCAATCACGGCCCCGACCCACGTGAAGACAACCCGGATGCCAAACCAGTCCTCAAGCAGCCGGCCGATGGGCCCGTTTACGCCGAACAGCATGATTAGTCCGAATCCGACGACAGTCGGAGGCAAGACGAGCGGCAGCAAAATCAGCGCTTCTGCCACACTTTTTCCAGGGAATTCCCGACGCCCCATGACCCGGGCGAGGGCAATCCCCGTGATCGCCGCGAGCAGCGTGGACAGGAGGGCGACGCGGAGCGACAGCGCGAGCGGCGAAAGGTCCGGGACCGTCACTTGCCTCCCTCCGGCAGAGCGAAGCCATGGTTTTCAATAACCTTCCTGCCTTCATCGCCTGTCAGCACTTCTATGAAGGCCTCAGCGGCAGCCTGGTTTTCCGCCTGTTCCGCTATCCCCGCCAGATAAATAATCGGGGTATCTCCGGACGGGAGCTTACCCACAACCTCCACTTTTTCCGAAATGGCGGCATCCGATTGATAAACGATACCGAGATCCGCATTCCCGCTTTCCGCATACGTCAGCACCTGACGGGCGTCCTTGCCGTAGACGAGATGACCGTCCAACCCGTCCCACAATCCTGCTGCAGCAAGGGATTCCTTCGTATAAATTCCAAGCGGCACGCTGTCCGGCTGACCGACGGCAATATTGCCTTCAGGATTCCTCAGAAGGTCCGTGACATCACCATCAACAGTGTCTGCCGAAACAAGGACGAGCCTGTTTTCAGCGAATGGGATGACGGTATCGGCATCTATGAGCCCCGCATCCGCAACCTTATCCATATCGGCGCTGCTGGCCGACAAAAACAGATCGAATGGGGCGCCCTGCCCGATTTGCGCACGTAGTTTCGCAGAGGAACCGTAATTGATGACGAGCTCGGTGTCGGGATGCGACTCCGTGAACACCGGCTCCAGTGCCGCGACCACATCCATCAGGCTGGCGGCAGCCGAAATTCGGAGTGTCTCTTTTTCTTCCGCATCCGATGTCCCGCATCCGGCCAGAAGCAGTGCGGCTGCGGCAAGCGCGATGATCCGTTTCATTGCCGTTCCCCCTTTTCTTAAAAAGTAGTCGAGCCCGACCAGCTTGTCAAACTCTCTCAGGGAATTCCCTCTATCCCGTGGAAACCTCCCCCGTCTCCCGGGAATTCCCTTTTCCCTGTGCTATAATGATAGAAAAATCTGAAAGGGTGGACAATATGCCGGGACCCGCATTAAAGCAACTCCATGCCCATCACGCAATCCATCAGGGAGCACTCACAGGCGCCATCCAAAAAACCGATGAAGTCAAACGCCTCCTGAAGGCCGGGGAAGGCGAGGTCGCGAAGATGGCGGCAGACCACCTCCTCGAATATTGGGAAACCCGCATCATCGCCCATGCGGATGCCGAGGAAGATGGCTTCTATCAGGAAATGGTCGGATTGCACCCGGAGCTGGAGCGCGCAGTGATCCAGCTGACTCGCGACCACGACCTGATGAGGACGATGGCGAAGGACATTAAGCGGATGCTTGCGGAAGATGGCCTGACCCCGGATGTCATGCAGCAGTTCGAGGCGCTGATCGTGGTCGATGACATCCACAGCCGGGACGAAGAACGCATGCTGCTGGATGAGCCAAACCGATGAGAGCACAGGAGCGAGAAGCTGTTGTCGGGCGCAATGACCCGTGCCCCTGCGGCAGCGGCAAGAAATACAAAAAGTGCTGCGGTGCCGAAAAGGACCGTGAACGTCTGGAACAGGAGATCGACCAGCACATCGGATGTGTCCTGGAAGGCTTTTTCGCTGCCCATCCGACCCCTTCGGAACTTCAGGAACTGACCGCAATGCGGCGTGATGAAGGCGAAGTGCTCGCTTCCCTCCACGGAGAAGAAGAGGCCGGCATGATCATTGGCGACCTTTATTTTTTCCAGAAGCGGTCCGATATCTGGGACGACTACATCCGGAAAGCAGCAGAAAAAGAGAGCCGCGGGAAAGTCCGGACAGTTCTGGAAAACTTCCGGGATCCCCTGCTCCTCGCCCTCCGTGTGAATGAAGCGGACATGCACACCGTACGTGTTGCAGATGTCCTGTCCGGCGACAGCTTCCATCTTATCGCCGGCCCATCCATCCGTGTCCGGGCGGGTGATGTGCTGATCGGCTTTTTCGTGAGGGACACTAGAGGCGAAAACCGTCTTCTTCCACTTAACAGCCTTGTCACGGCGGAAGGCGCGGAAGAGGAGACCATCGAGAAATTGCGGCAGGCCGCTTCAGGTCAAGACGCCCAAGTATTTTTCAGGGCGCACCCCCTTGCCGCCTACAGATTGTTCGGCCATGTCATCGAAGAAGCCGCTTTGCCGGAAAGCATCTCCGGGGCAACAGAGGCGCTCGAGCGCTTCATGATTGATGAAGACCTGAAAGATGACCGCATCGTTGAGGGGTTATTCCATTTTCTCGGCAGCAAGGGAGATGTCACGGAAGGCGCCATCGCAGGTGCGGTGTGGCATGGCATCCGCTCCGGCGCATTCAGTCTCAACTGGTCGCTCGCCGAGACAGCCGGCCATTTCGGGGCGGACCCGGATACCGTCCGGCAATTCGCACAGGATTTTGGCCGTTTCATGGACGAGGCAGCAGCACATGAAGACGGTGAGACTCCCATCTACGCACTTGGGGCCGGAACCGACCCGATGCCGGCAGAGTTCAGCAACTGGCAGATGTTCATGCACCTGAAAGATGCGGAAGTCACAGACGAAAAAGCGCTTCGGCGCCTCATGGAAGCCTACGAAAATCAGCCATACATGCCGCGCTCCGCCAAAGAGGAAGCTCAGGTCCGTGCATATGAGGCCTATCTTGCAAAAGATCCGGAGCTGCGTCAGGAAAAGGCCCGGGAAGCCCTGCGGCTCGATCCGGAAAATGCCGATGCCCTCATGCTTTTGGAGGAGCGGACGGAAGACCCGGAAGAGCAGCTCGCCATTTTGCGTCGCGCCGCCGCTTCCGCTGAACAGCAGTTTGAGCCCGACATTGAAATCGCCTGGGGATATGTGCCGAACCGGCAGTACCTGCGCGCAAGGTTCCGGATCGCCGTCCGGCTCTGGGAGGAAGGGCGGATGGAGGAAGCATTCGATGAACTCTATGCCCTCCTCCGTGCAAACCCCGGTGACCACCAGGGGGCGCGCTACGTTGCGCTGTCGGCTCTTATCTCCCTCGGACGGCTGGACGAAGCGGAAAGCCTGATCGTCCATTACGAAGAACCCGAAGCGGACAATGCCTTTTTCGCCTGGTTCCGCTGGGCGATCGAACGAAAACGGAACCTGCTCTCCCCGGCTGCGGAGGGCGCGTTCAGGATTGCCGAAGAGCAAAACCCATACACCGTGAAATATGTCCGCAACCGCTCCGAACGCGACCCGTATCCGAAAAACGCGGCGATCACGCCACGCTCTCCGGAGGAGGCGCGGCTCATCTGGACACTGCTTGAAAAGACCCTGTAAACAAAATGAATCCCGCATCGCCTGACATGGCGTTGCGGGATTCTTTCTTTTATGACCTATCAGGAGCTGCCGTCTCCCCCGCCGCCGGCCGCTGCTGCCGAAGCTGCCGCAGCGGCGCCGCTCGATGCCATGATCGCCTGCTGGGCGCGAAGCACCTGCTCCACGGAAGCCGCGATGCCGATGTGGGCCGCCTGCTCTCCAGTAGTCATTTCCATGAGCACCGACTGGATGGCCGCTGACAGCGCCATTTCTTTGTACCAGCGGAACAGTTTCATCTCGGAAAGTGCCTTTGCCGTCTCTACAATTCGTTCAATCTGGGACTGTTCCACGTGAAACACTGTCAGAAGCCCAATTGCCGGATAGTGAATCGGCTTAATTTTCAGCCCCTCCGCTTTTAACCGGTTACGGATTTCGGAAGCCTTTGCAGACCGGCTTTCTTCGTAGGCGGCATTCCCGTAGGTGACTGTCTGTGACATCCACTGCAGTTCGTTTCCGAACCTGAAACCGCGCACCTTAAGATCCTGGTAATAGCGGTGCATCACGTCCGCAAGCTCCGACGGGCTGGTTGCCTGGCTGCCGAGCAGCACGGCAAATGTATAGTCATCATCTGATGTCAGGAAGCGGTGCCTCCGCTTCATCTCGTCATAAAGCATCTTTCCTGCAATCGCCTCACGGCGGGCCTCCCCTTCCTCATCCGGCAGCAATGTCGCCGCCAAGTAGGAATGGATCGTGTTTCTGAAGCCGAGACCGTGGAGGATTTCCTGCTTCTCGAACAGATCGTCCGCCATTTCAGTCGCACCATCTCCTGAGACGTCGAGCAATGCCGAGATCAGCGGGTGGAACTGGCCCCGTACCGGAGAAAAGAGCCCTGAACGTTTTTTCAGCGCATCGGCGACTTCACGCAGCCTCCGTGCATCGAACTCCTTTTCTCCAAGTGCGTAGATTCCCGCAATCGACAGCAGCACCCGCTTGTCGACCGTCCAGCTGAACAGGTCAACGAGTTTCGGATAAATCATCTCATAGCGGTTTTTGATCATGGCCGTTTCCATTCGGATCACTCCTCTTGACTGATATATACGTACTTGCGCCGCAGGAGTTTCATTTTATATTTGATAGCAGCCATAGACAATAAACAGTTGTTTCGGGCTCCCATACAGCTTAGCATACCCAAAAGGGCATCCCGCTCACCCGGGATGCCCTTCAAATGATTATTCTGCCGGAACCGCAATGTCTTTCGCGGAGCTGATCAGTTCTTTGATCGGTTCTTTGTCCCCGCGGTCCAGGGCGTCAACGATGGCGCTGCCGACGATGACACCGTCCGCCGAGCGGCCAAAGTCTCGAACCTGATCCGGCGTCGAGATGCCGAAGCCGGCAAGTACCGGAATGTCCGCGATGTCTTTCAGCCGCTCGAGCCGGCCATCGGTCGTCCCGCCGAAACTGTCGCGGACGCCGGTGATGCCATCTACCGTGACTGCGTAAATAAAGCCTTCCGCCGCTTCCGCGATTTTCCGGATGCGGTCTTCCGGAGCGGACAGCGGAATCAGACGGATCAGGTCGATGCCGTTCATCCGGAGGCAGTCTTCAAGCGGTTCGCTTTCCTCGAACGGCACATCCGGTACGATGACACCGGCAATTCCGGCCTCCTGGCAGTCATTTGCAAATCCGGCCATGCCGTAGCTGAGCACCGGGTTCAGGTAGGTCATGAAGATGATCGGGATGTGCACTTCGTCCCCGATTGCTTTCACTTCCTCGATGACCGCCTTTAGCGTTGTGCCGGCGCCGAGTGCGCGGAGACCCGCTTCCTGGATGACCGGTCCGTCCGCAGCCGGGTCGGAAAACGGGATGCCGAGCTCGACTGCCGTCGCGCCCGCTTCCTGAAGGAACAGGAGATCTTCCTTGAGGCGGCCGAGTCCGCCGTCGCCCGCCATGATGTACGGGACAAATGCACAGCCGCCGGCTTCACGGGCCTCAAGAATCGCTTTTGTGATCTCAGACATCTCCGTTTCCTCCCTTCAGCGCTTCGCGCACGGTGATGACGTCTTTGTCGCCGCGTCCGGACAGGCATATGACAACAATCTCTTCAGACGACATGCCGGATGCAAGTTCCACCGCATAATGCACGGCATGAGAACTTTCCAGCGCCGGCAGAATGCCTTCCTTCCGGCTCAGCATTTTGAGCGCTTCGAGTGCCTGCTCATCCGTGACCGATGTGTAGGTCACGCGCCCGGTGTCGCGGAAGTGGGAGTGCTCAGGGCCCGCGCCCGGATAATCGAGCCCTGCCGAGATGGAATGGGCCTCCTCGATCTGGCCCGCTTCATCCTGCAGGAGGTACATATAGGCACCGTGGAGTGCGCCAGGACGTCCGCCGGTCAGCGCTGCTGCATGCTTGCCGGTTTCCAGTCCGCTTCCCGCGGCCTCGACGCCGTAAAGGGCGACGGCCTGATCCTCCACGAACGGATGGAACATGCCGATCGAGTTGCTGCCGCCGCCTACGCAGGCTACGACCGCATCAGGCAGACGGCCTTCCTTTTCGAGAATCTGGCGCCGGGTCTCGACGCCGATCACCCGCTGGAAGTCGCGGACAATCTCCGGAAACGGGTGCGGCCCCAGTGCGGAACCGATGACATAATGCGTGTCGGAGACGTTCGCGACCCAATAGCGGAGCGCCTCATTGACCGCGTCCTTGAGCGTGGCGGATCCCTGGCTGACCGATACGACCGATGCGCCGAGAAGCTCCATCCGGAAGACGTTCAGCTCCTGGCGCCGGATGTCCTCCGCGCCCATGAACACGATGCACTCCATGTCCAGCAGCGCGCAGGCGGTCGCGGTGGCCACGCCATGCTGGCCCGCTCCGGTCTCTGCAATGATTTTCGTCTTGCCCATCCGCTTGGCGAGAAGCGCCTGGCCGATCGCATTGTTGATCTTGTGCGCACCGGTATGGTTCAGGTCTTCACGCTTCAGGTAGATTTTCGCGCCTCCCGCAGCTTCCGTCAGCCGTTCCGCGAAGTACAGTGGGTTTTCGCGCCCGACATAGTCCTTCAGGTAGTGGTCCAGCTGTTCGACAAAAGCCGGGTCTTCCTTTGCCTCCCTGTACGCTTCCTCAAGTTCGAGGAGCGCCGGCATGAGTGTTTCAGGTACGAATCGGCCCCCGTATTCACCGTAGCGTCCGGCTTTGTCCGGTGCACTGTATGCTTGCTGTTCTGTTGTGTTCACCATCAGGCCTCTCCCCTTTCCTTCACGGCACGGATAAACCTGCGGATCAGCTCCGGGTCTTTCCGCTTTTCCAGTTCCACACCGCTCGATACGTCCAGCGCAAATGGTGTTGTCTGTCTGACCGCATCTGCCGCATTGCCGGCGTTTAGTCCGCCGGCGATGATCGTCCGTTCACGCGGGATGCCCGCATCGGCCAGAAGCGACCAGTCGAACACGTTCCCGCTGCCGCCGCGGAAGTCGGTGCCCGGCGCATCGAACAAGTAGTAATCCACGTCATATTGGGCCGCCCGGCGGACGTCCTCCGCCGTCCGGACAGAAAATGCCTTGATCGACGGCAGGCCGATCTCCCGGATCTGCTCAGGTGTCTCGTCACCGTGGTACTGGACATAATCCAGCGGAACATTCCGGTAGACGGTCTTCAGTTCGGACGCGTCAGCATTTACGAACACGCCGACTTTCATGACGTGTTCCGGCACACGTGCCGCCAGTTCCGCGGCCCATTTCATATCGATGCGCCTGCGGCTCGGGGCGAAGACGAAGCCGATGGCATCCGCCCCCGCGTCGACGGCGGCTCTTACATGCTCGGCTTCCATCAGCCCGCAGATTTTCACCTTTGTCATGGCCGGACCACTCCCTTTGCTTCCCGGTAGGAGAGGATCGCCGAGCCCGGGTCGCCGCTCCTCATGAGCGACTCCCCGACAAGGATGGCGTCCGCGCCGTTTTCCCGGACGCATGCGGCGTCCTCCGCCGACATGATTCCGCTTTCCGAGACCAGGTAGCGTCCCAGCTTTTTGCCGGCGCGTGCCGCAAGCCGCTCCGTGTTGCCGAGGTCGACATGGAACGTCTTCAAGTCGCGGTTGTTGATGCCGATAAATGAAGGATCCAGCTCAAGCGCGCGGTCCATCTCCTCTTCGTCATGCACTTCGACAAGGACATCGAGACCCGCCGACTCCGCGTAGCCGTGCAGCTCCCGGAGCCGTTCCTGCGGCAGCGCCGCCACGATCAGGAGAACGACGGAAGCCCCCGCCTGGAGCGCGCGGTCAATCTGCAGCTCATCGATGATGAAGTCTTTGCAGAGGATCGGGATCCTGACCGTTTCCGCCACAGCGGCCAAGTCTTCGTAAGATCCCTTGAAAAAGGCTTCTTCTGTCAGGACCGAGATGCAGGATGCCCCTGCCTGTTCATAGCGCAACGCCTGCTCCGCCGGGTCTGCGTCTGCGTTGATGATGCCTTTAGACGGAGAGGCCCGCTTTACCTCGGCGATGACGGCCAGGCCGTCCTGTGCGGAAATGACGTCCGAAAGCCTTGGCCTCCTGTGCCGGATGGATGGTGTTGCAGGGACTTCAGCCCGCAGGGAAGGAAGCCGCTTCCGCTTTTGTTCAAGGATATCGTCCAGGATCGTCATGGCGTGACCGCCTCCTCTGCTTGTTGGTGGAACCGGATAACGGATTCCAGCTTTTCCGTCGCTTTTCCGGACAGGATGATGTCTTGGGCGAGTTCTACGCCTTCCCTTGCCGTTTCCGCGCGTCCTGCGGCAAACAGGCCCAGACCTGCATTGAATGCGACAGCATCGAATTTCGGGCCGCGGGCGCCGCCAAGGACTGAGCGGAGGATTTCCGCATTTTCCCGTCCGTCACCACCCCGCAGTGCGGAGAGCGGCGCGGACTGGAGGCCCACGTCTTCCGCCTCGAGCGTGAATGGGATCAGGTCGCCGTGGTCCAGCAGAACGAAATCATTCTGCCCTGCAAGCGAGGCCTCATCCATCCCGCCGGCGCCGCAGACAACAATCGCGCGCTTGCGTCCCTGCATGCGGAGGACCGATGCATAGCCCATCGTGAAATCCTTCCGGCTGATGCCGGTGAACTGGGACTCCAGCGGTACCGGGTTCGTAAGCGGTCCCGTCAGATTGAAGATCGTGCGCCGGCCGAGGCGGGAACGCACACGCCCGATGCGCTTCATCTTCGGATGAAGGCGCGGCGCGAAAAGGAATGCGATGCCTTCCTCACGCAGCTGTCTGGCCGCCTCTTTCATGTCCTGTTCGAGCCCGATGCCGAGTGCTTCCAGGACGTCGGAGCTGCCCGACCGGCTGGAGATTTTCCGGTTGCCGTGCTTTGCGACCGGAACGCCCGCCGCCGCCAGGACGAACGCCGACGTCGTGCTGATGTTGAAGCTGTCCGAGCCGTCACCGCCCGTTCCGCAGTTGTCGGTATACGGAGCTGCCGGCACGTCCGGAGCGATCGCCATGCCCCGCGTCACCTCGGCAAGCGCAGCCACCTCATAGGCCGTCTCTCCTTTGTCGGCAAGCGCTGCAAGGAAATCGCCGACTTCCTCTTCCGGCGTGCGCTCATCGAACATGAACAGCGCGGCCTCCGTCATCTCCTCGTAGTTCAGATCGTTTCCGTTCCGTACTTTCTGTGTGAACTCTCTCATCTCTGCTCCACTCTCCTCTGCTCTCTATGGTGTCAAAGTCCGGGAATCCGCTGTGGCCCGGCTGCTTTCTGTTCGTTAAATGCCTTGGCCTCTTCCAGAAAAGCGGCGAGCAGCCGCTCCCCCTTGTCAGTGCCGACCGACTCCGGATGGAACATAAGCCCGTATGACGGATGGCGATCGTGCCGCACGGCCATGACTGTGTTGTCGTCCATGGAATAGGCGTCCGCGTGAAGCACTTCAGGAAGCGCGCCCTCTTCCAGTGCCGCCGAGTGGCAGCACATCACACGGAGCGGCTGCGGCAGGTAGGCGAACAGGCCGCCCCGCCTGTGCCGTATCATGGACGGCTTGCCGTGGCGGATCTGTGGACGCAGGCGTTTCCCGCCACCATATGCGGCGGCGATGATCAGCTGGCCGAGCGAGATGCCGAGAATCGGAATCTCTGCCCCGAATTCCCGGACGATCCCGACCGATTCCGGCCAGTCTTCCGGACTCCCGGGACCTGATGACAGAATGATTGCCGATGGGTCGAAGCGCTCGACCTTCGACAGTGTCGCAGCCTTGGCGTCCAGGATGCCGATGTCCTCGCCGAGCACGGCGAGGGCGCCTGACAGGTTCTGGGTAAACGAGTCTTCATGATCGATCAGCAAAATCATTTGACCACCTCCGTGAGCGAACGGGCTTTGTTCGCCGTCTCCTTATATTCCAGTTCCGGCTTGGAGTCATGGACGACTCCTGCGCCTGCGCGTACCGAAGCGATGCCATCCTTGATAAAGAAGGTCCGGATGGCGAGCGCCATGTCCATGTTTCCGTTAAAGCCGATGTAGCCGACCGAGCCTCCGTACAGGCCTCGCGGCGACGGCTCCAGCCGGTCGATGAGCGCCATCGACCTGCCTTTTGGTGCGCCGGTCACGGTGCCGGCAGGCAGGCAGGCCCGGATGGCGTCGAATGCATCTGCCCCATCTTTCAGTTGTCCTTCCACTTCAGATACCAGGTGCATCACATGCTCATAGCGGACGACTTCCTGATAGGCGGTTACCTTCACCGTCCCCGGCACCGCGGCTTTTGCGATGTCATTGCGCCCGAGATCGACGAGCATATCGTGTTCGGCCAGTTCTTTCGGATCGGCGAGCAGCTCCGTCTCGAGTGCCCGGTCTTCTTCCCTGTTTTTTCCGCGGCGGCGGGTTCCGGCGATCGGGTTCATCGAAAGGATTCCGCCCTTCGCCTTCACGACACTTTCCGGGGAGGTCCCGACGATGACCGTTTCTTCGAGGTCGATGATATACATATACGGCGATGGGTTACGCCGGCGGAGCCTGCGGTACAGGCCAAACGGGCTCCCCGAGAACGGTGCGCTCAGTTCACGCGACAGGACGACCTGGTAAAGCTCGCCCGCCCCAATAGCGGCGATGCCCTGCCGGACCGCTTCCTCGAAGGCTTCCTTTTCCGTATCCGACTTGAACTCGCCGAGCGTGAAAGCTTCCGCTTCCGGCTCGTTGCCGGACAGGATCTGGGACTCGACCCGGTCAAGCTCATCATCCGCCTGCCCGTCCCCGAGATCGGTGCGCACGATGGAAACCGTGCCTTCCAAATGGTCGAAGACGATGACCGTGCTGTAGACGTTAAGGAGCACATCCGGCCCCGTGCCGCCGCTTACCTTATGCTCACCGGCTCCGTAGCCGATCGCGCCGACTGCGCCTCCCGCGAACGGGAAAGCTTCCGGTGAAGCGACCCTCGGCAACAGCCGCTGAAGAAGCTCCAATGGCTCGCCCTCGTGCCTGAACACCCGGCCCGTCCTGCAGTCCCGCTCTTCAAGGACATGGCCCTCAGCGCGGTACGTCTTCACCGGATCCTGCCCGATGTAGGAATAGCGTCCCGGGCCGTCATGCGCGCCCGAACTTTCCAGCATGAACTTCCTGTGTCCCTTCAGCCTTCCGAATACGGCTACCGGCGTCAGCGCATCCGCTGCGATCCTCCTGACAGCCACCCGTCCGGATGCTGTCTGCTCTCTGACTGTGCTCATCTCTGCTCAGCTCCCTTTTCTCAGAAAATCAAAAAAGCCCCCCGCAACAGGCACAGCAGTCCTGTTGCGGAGGACGGAAAACTTCCGCGTTGCCACCTCCGGTTGGGGCGGAATCGCCCCCTCTCGGCCGTACCGCACATGGCGGCACGTTCCCTTAACGCGGGAAGATCGTCCGCCGGAAACGGGTTCCGGCAGCTCTCGTAAGTCCATTCACATGCGGGGCGCTCCGGCTTCCACCTGCCGCCGGCTCTCTGGGCCGCCTGGCGCATGCTACTTTTCTTACTCTGCAATTTCTCGGCTATGCTCTGCTCAACTCTGCTTTTCGATCCAGAGGCGATGCCGCTCCCGGCACCTTCTGCCTCTCCCGGACTAAAAAGTTAACACTCATCTTACATTGTTTAGAAAATATCGTCAAGTCTGTTTTTTGACCGGCTCTTGGTTCTGATCATCATTCCAGTTCCGCGATGGTCTCCGCGATTTCATCCTGGATTGGCGTGACTGAGCTTGCAAGGTAGTTGTTGAAGAGGATCGAGAAAATGTATTCTTCGCCGTTTTCAGCGGTAACATAACCTGAAAGCGTCGAGACACCGGTGAGCGAGCCGGTCTTGGCTTTTACATTTTCCGCCGCCTCGGTGTCCTTCATACGGTTGCGGAGCGTGCCGCCGGTCATCCGGTCGGGATGGCCCGCAACCGGCAGCGAATTCAGGAAGACCGGGAACCATGGCTCTGCCTGGGCTTCGTAGAGAAGGACGGATAGCTGCTCAGCTGTGACTAGGTTCTTATGCGACATCCCGGAGCCATCGCGCAGCCGCATTCCGGCCGGGTCAAGACCATAGCCTGCAAGCACGTCCTCCATCATATCGAGTCCGGCATCCCACGAACCTTCTCCGGCCCCTTTGCGGCCGATTTCCTTCACGAGCACTTCTGCGTGGCCGTTGTTGCTGAGCTTCATGAACGGGATATACAGCTCACTGAGCGGCATCGACTGTTTGGATGCGAGAGCAGCCGCGCCTTCAGGGGTTTCACCCTCGGCCAGCTTCCCGGAAACCGTGATGCCTTCCCCTTTCAAAGCTTGTTTGAACAGGTCAAGCGCATACATCGTCGGGTCCTCGACGGCCGTCCAGGAACGCGAAGCGGTCGCGCCGACCGGAATCGTTCCTGTGATCACGATATTATTCGTGCCGTGCTCGCGGGTGATGGAAATTGATTTCTTTCCATCTTTGGAGACGGTCTCTGCACGGTTGTCGATTGTCACCGCTTCCGTATAAGGGTCGAGCGTGACTTCCGCCGAAGCACCCGCTTCCTTGGCAGGATTCACATTCACGATGACCGTGCCCGCATCATAGTCGGTGTTCGGCGAAGCCGTCAATGCAGAAACGCCGGCCCCGGTGTAGTTGTGCTCATCGGACCAGTTCAGATCCTCCGACAGCAGCACGTCATCATACCAGCTGTCATCCGCAACCAAGTTGCCGTGGACTTTCTTGACGCCCTTCGCCTTCAGGTCCTTAGCAAACTGGGCAAAGTCCTCTTTCAGAAGCGTCGGGTCGCCCTTGCCGCGAAGATAAAGGTCACCCTTCAGCACGCCGCCCGGATTCAGCCTGCCTGTGTGCAGGACATCCGTTTGGAAGCGGTGATCGGGACCAAGCACTTCCAGTGCCGCGACACCCGTCAGGATCTTCATATTCGATGCAGGGTGAAGCAGCAGATCGTCCGTGTGACCGTAAACGGTCTCACCCGTGGTGGCCTTCATGACATTCACCCCGAATGTCGCGCCTTCCAGCCTCGGGTCCCCGAGTATTTCGTTTAGCGCGTTGCCGAGCTCGGCGCCATCGTCTGTCGCGACTGCTGGCTGCAGGCCGGGCGCGGCGCCTGCGGGTACGAGAAGAAGTGCGGAAAGCGTCATTGCGGTGAGCCATTTTTTCTTCGTGGCCGGCATGGGATATCCCCCTTAAGAATGAGTTTGGACAAGTGTATCAATAAAAGTCTGAATTCTCTATCTTATGATGGGCTTATTTTGTTCTTGCATAAGCGGGAGAAAAGTCCCGGCTCCGGTCTAAGCCCCTGACGGATGGGTATAGTGAAAACAGTGGAAGGAGGCGTTGCATATGGTGGCGGAAATCCGCGCCGAACAGCTCACCATCGCCCTTATCCGGCAGCTGAAAGAAGGCGACCGGAAAGGTTTTTTAAAGCTGTTCCTGGATCTGCGGCCGTACGATCAGGCCGTGCAGTTTATGGACATCCCGAAAAAACATCATCAGCTTCTCCTGGAGTGGCTTGACCTGCCGACGATCACAGAGATGCTGCCGTACCTGGAGCCTGATGAGCAAATGGAGTTCATCCGTTCACTCGGTCCCGACAAGGCCATTCCGGTTCTCGACATGATGCAAAACGATGACCTTGCCGCGATGCTGACAGATCTGTCTCCCGAGGAAATCGACCGGCTTACCGGCCTGATGCTTAAGGAAGAAGCGGAAAACGTCCGTAAAATACTCGACTATCCGGTGGAGACGGCCGGCCGCATCATGACCAACCGCTTTGTCTGGGTGCATGAGAACTACACGGTGGGGCAGGCTGTCGAGAAGCTGAAAAACTACAGCGATTATGCGGAATATCTGAACTATACATATGTCATCAACAGCGACAAGCAGCTGATCGGCGTCTTGTCGTACCGTCAGCTGCTCCTGACCGATGCAGAGACGCCGGTCAGGGACATCATGTCCCGCCGCGTCATTTCGGCGGATGCCCAGACCGACCAGGAGGACGTGGCCAAGCAGTTTGCCCGCTATGACTTTGTCGCGATCCCGGTCACGGATGGTGACAACGTACTCGTCGGCATCATCACCGTAGACGATGTCATCGATGTCATCGTCCAGGAAGCGGATGAGGACATCGAGATGCTCATGGCAACCGGGAAGCAGATCGACTTCAGGACCAAGCCGGTGACAGCGGCCATGCGGCGCCTTCCATGGCTGATCCTGCTCCTCTTTATCGGGCTTGTCTCGGGAAGCATCATCAGCGGTTTTGAGGATACGCTCAACCAAGTAGTTGCGCTCACTTTCTTTATGCCGCTGATCGCCGGCATGACAGGGAACACCGGCACACAGTCGCTGTCGCTCGTCGTCCGCGGACTGGCGACCGAGGACCTCGACCTGAAAACCGCCATCGGTGTTGTGTTCCGGGAACTCTTCGTCGGCATCATCATCGGAATCATCTGCGGAGGCCTCATCTCGGTCATCGCCTTTATCTGGCAGGGCAGCTTCATTCTCGGTATCGTGGTCGGAGCATCGCTCGTGATCACGCTCATCATCGGGACACTCGCGGGCACGATCATCCCGCTCGTCCTCAGCCGGTTCAAGTTCGACCCCGCCGTGGCAAGCGGCCCCCTTATCACGACCGTCAACGACATCCTCTCGCTTCTGATCTACTTCGGAATTGCGACGATGTTCCTGAACCAGCTGACATGAAAACAGCAAAAACCGCTGACGCCCATTAGGGGAGGGTCAGCGGTTTTTAAATTGAAGAATTCAACTTCATCAAAAGGGGTGGCATGTGAGCGTAACACTCAGGGGTGGTTGTGTAACACTCACCTTATTCCATCACCGCTCGTAGCGGACAAACCACCCATTGCCGTCTTCCATCATCGCCGTGCCTGCCCAGCCTTCGGCAAGCAGCTTCTGCTGGCCGGCGATGTCATCCATCGGAATATCCAGGCTTTCCGCCCACCGCTGCTCCGGCGCCTTTAGATCTTTAAAGAATACATACCGGAGTTTGCCTCCGTACTTCTCCTTGAGCGCCCGGACTTCGAGGCCCTGCTTGAACTTGTCCTTCAGACTCGGGATGTTCCCCGGCATGACCGTCGAGCAGACGTAGCGGTAGCGCTCGGCGTCCACGCGGTCCATGAGGACAAGCCCCATGAGTGTCTGGAGTGAATAGCCGCGCCATTTTGGCGAAACGGCGGAGATCTCCTGATAGATGACCTGGCCGATCTTCTCTTCCGGAACGCCGACATCGCGGCCCAGCCCTTCATGGTCGTTATCCGGGATGAGCATCGCCCGCCAGGCGATCATCTCCCCGTCTGCGTACACCCCGATCATCTCTCCGTTGCCGTCCAGGATAAAGCGGAACTCGTCCTCCGTCAGCGGCTGGAGGCGCTCCTTCACCTCGAGCGCATCAATCACTTCTTCCTGCAGCGCGAGGATCTCCGGGAGCTGTTCCTGACAGAGTTTGCGCATCAGGATGGGCTGCCCGTTTTTCAATTCACCTTCAAAGACGATTGTTTCCATCACGATCCCTGCCTTTCGTCTCCTTATCGTACTTTACAAAGGCTTTCCGGAAAAGTACCTTGGAAGTATCAGGGGAAGGAGCTGGGAAAATGGGGGAAACAACGATCGGACAGATCGGTCTGCCGGCAGAGGATATCAGCCGTGCTGTGGAGTTTTATTCGGAGAAGCTGGGGCTTCCGCTCTTGTTCAATACGGAAAAGATGGCATTTTTCATGTGCGGCGGCGTCCGTCTGATGCTGGCCGTACCGGAGCACGAAGTGTTCGCATCAAGCGGATCGGTCATCTATTTCAATACGGACGACATTCATGCGCGTACGAGGGAACTCCAGGGGGCCGGCATCCCGTTTATGGGCGAGCCCCACATGGTCGCCAAAATGGGCGGCACCGAGACGTGGATGGCCTTTTTCGCGGACACGGAAGGCAACCACCTCGCCCTCATGAGCGAAGTGCCTGCGGACGGGCCGGCACAGTAAGCAGCGATGCACCGGACAGGAAATTCCTGCCGGTGCTTTTTGCTGCATTAAAAAGAACCGGGCATCCCCGGTTCCGATTGTCATGAACTCCACTGGTTATTTTTATATTTCCGGTAATAGTTAATCTGGCGCGCCAGCATGTAGAACGGGCGCTTCCGGTGCTTGTCGCCTTTGTAGAACAGGGGGTTGCCCCATTTCCCGGCACGCAGCAGGCGGCGCACTTCTTCGTTGATCTCCGGATTGTCGACGAATGTCTTCAGGACGATTTTCGGCACGACCGTGAAGAGGAACTCGGTGTTCAGATAGGTCAGTTCCTTTTCCTGCCCGCGGATAACGTCGTCGACGAGGTAGCGGGCCATGTTATGGCCGTTGGCCGTTGTGTAGTAGCTCGATCGTCCCTGGCGGATGTTCACTTCGAACACTTTGAACTTGCCGTCACGGACGTCATATTTCAGGTCGAAGTTGGCGAAGCCGCGGTAGCCGACCGCCTCCAGGAAGCGCTGCAGCTTCTGCATGAGCGCCTCATCATAACGGGTGACGAGCGCTGTGTAGTTGCCGATTGCGGTGACAGTATGCTCCTGCAGCACCACCTGAGCGAGCGTGCCGAGCTCTGCCTTCCCTTTTGAATTCACATAAAATACGGAGTCCCACATGTAGGTGTCGTCACCGGGGATAAAATCCTGGATGATCAGATCTTCCTTGTAGCCGGATGCGTTCACCTTGTCGATCACGTCCTGCAGCTCGGCAAGTGATTCGACACGGTAGACCTTCTGCTGGCCGTCGAACTTGTGCTTGTAATACTCCACACCATTACTCGGCTTCACGATCGCGGGATAACCGATGTCCCTGCCGAAGTCGCCCTGTTCGCGGCAGCTGTAGAAATACGTGTCCGGTGTATCGAGGCCGTGCTCGTCGCACAGGCGGTAGAAGTTCTTTTTCACGAGCAGGTTGTTCATCAGGTCTTCTGAAATGTAGTTAAACACATACCACTCGCTGAGCCTTTCCTGGTGTTCGATGATGAGCCGGACATAAAAATCGTTTGTGCCGATCAGCAGCAGCTGGCGGTCTTCTTTTTTATACTTTTCGGCGACCCGTCCGAGAATCGGGACAAAGGCATCCTTGTTCCACAGTTCGGAGTCATACTCGATGGCTTGCGGGATGGTGCTCATGCTCGTGAATCCCATCGGCTCTTTCCCGACGAGGACGGGATGGATGCCGTACTCCTCATGGAACGAGATCGACATGTTGTAGGCGTTTATATCGGTGCCCACGATAACGGGCAGGAAATTGTGTTGCATAAAATCCTCCAGAATTATGTATTGCAGCCCTTTTAAGGAAGAAAAGCGGAACTGCTTTAAATGTGGATGCGCCGTCAGGAAACCGGCCGCATTTCATAGTACAGATACCCGGGGGCCGGGGCAATAAGCCTTCCTTCCCGTTTGTTCGGTCCTGATTATGAAATCATATCAAATTATTCCCGGGTATGTCCTACATTAGCCTGCCGGCGGAATGGAATAAAGATCCCCGGACCTCCGCCCGGTCCGGGGATAATTGTGCTCAGACGACTTTCGCTCCAAGCGTATTCGTGAAATGTTCCAGTGCCCATTCATGTCCTGTCGGGTTAAAGCTGGCCACCGCATCTTTGTGGACGGTAATCGAAAAGCCCTTGTTGTAGGCATCCACCGCAGTGTGGAGTACACAGATATCCGTGCAGACACCGACCAGGTGCAGCTCGGTGATGCCCCGCTCGCGCAGTTTGATCTCCAGGTCCGTGCCCGCGAATGCACTGTAGCGGGTCTTGTCCATATAATCCACATTTTCATCGTCACGGTGTGATTCGAACAAGTCCTGAAGCCCCCCGTACAGGTCCCGGCCTTTAGTGCCGGCGATATTGTGCGGAGGGAACAGCTTGCTTTCGGGATGGCAGGTGTCCCCCTCTTCATGCCGGTCGATCGCAAAGACAACGTAGTCTCCCCGCTCCAGGAATTCACGGGTCAGCCGTACGATTTCCCCCTCGATCGCCTGCCCGGGCTTGCCGCAGGTCAGTTTGCCATCATCCGCAACAAAGTCGATCGTATAATCCACATTCAGCAATGCTTTCATAACCATACCCCTTCCGTGGACGCTATTTGCTTCATCATATCAGGGATAGCCGCCCTCTGTCATGACACACCCGAACCTGAAAAACCCCTGCCGCGGATGGGCAGGGGGATTGATTATTTCGCTTCGGCGACTTCCTTTTCCATCTTCATCGTGCCGTGCTCGGCAAGGTGCTGATGCCAGGAGAATGCCTTCTCGAGGACGTGAGGCGTCTGGCCGCCGCGCTCGAGCGCTTCCTGGTAGTACGCCCAGAGCTGCTTTTTGTAGTCCGGGTGCACGCAGTTCTCGATGATGAGCGGTACGCGTTCGCGCGGTGCGAGGCCGCGGAGGTCCGCATAGCCCTGTTCAGTGACGACGACGTCCACGTCATGCTCGGTGTGGTCGGTATGCGAGACGAATGGCACGATGCTGGAAATGTTGCCGCCTTTGGCAACCGACTTCGTGACGAAAATCGCCAGGCGCGCGTTGCGGGCAAAGTCGCCCGAGCCGCCGATGCCGTTCATCATTTTCGTGCCGGATACGTGCGTGGAGTTGACGTTTCCGTAGATGTCGAACTCGAGTGCCGTGTTGATCGAAATCAGCCCGAGTCGGCGGATCACTTCAGGATGGTTGGACATTTCCTGAGGACGCATGAGCAGCTTGTCGCGGTACTGCTCGAAGTTGCCGAAGACCTGCTTCATCTTCTCGTCGGAAAGCGTGATTGAGCAGCACGAAGCAAAGTCGACCTTGCCGGCATCGATCAGATCAAATACCGCATCCTGGAGCACTTCCGAATAGACTTCAAGATTCTTGAACTCGGAATCGATCATGCCGTGGAGGACGGCGTTCGCTACACTGCCGATGCCCGACTGGAGCGGGGCAAGCGTTTCATCAAGGCGGCCGAGCTCGATTTCCTTGCGGAGGAAGCTGAGCAAATGCTCCGCCATGATTTTCGTTTCCTCATCCGGCTGGACGATCGTCGACGGAGAGTCAGCCTGGTCAGTGAAGACGACGCCGCGGATCAGTTCTGGGTCCACTTTGATGCCCAGCGCGCCGATGCGGTCATCCGCTTTTTCGAGAGGAATCGGGCCGCGCTCGCCCTGCTTGCCCGGCTCATAAATATCATGGATGCCTTCCAGAAGCGGGGTCTGCGCCATATTGATTTCTACAATGATGTTTTTCGCATGGGTGGCAAAAAGCGATGAGTTGCCGACGGAAGTCGTCGGGATGATCGTACCGTCTTCCTTGACCGCTACCGCTTCGACAATCGCGAAATCGATCGGGCCCATGACGCCGGAGCGTACAAGCTCAGCCGTGTGGGAAAGATGCTGGTCCACGAAGAACATATCGCCTGCATTAATGCTTTTGCGCATTGTCGGATCCGCCTGGAACGGAAGACGCTTGTTGACGATGCCCGCCTCGGCGAACAGCGTGTCGACATCCGAGCCTAGGGAGGCTCCGGTGAATACGTTCACTTTAAATCCGTTCTCTTTTGCACGGTCGACCAGCGCAAACGGAACCGCTTTCACGTCACCGGCACGGGTAAAGCCGCTGAGTCCGAGCGTCATGCCGTCCCCGATCCAGGATGCTGCCTCCTCAGGCGATACAACACGATTACGCAATGCTTCATTTTCAATGCGATCCAGTTGAATGTTAGTCATCGTATAATCAACCTCTTCTGAAAGTTTTAGTTGGAATTAGGAGCAAGTATAAATTAACTTATTCTCATTATTCCCTAAAACGCTTTCACGGAAGAGGTTTTGGGTCAGAAAAGCCGGTTTCATGTTCGACCTACAGAAAAGTGTGACTAAAACCGCACAATTTTAATATCCTAATATTTTCCTAAAATAACTGGAATAGGATTGACTCACCGGCACTCGGTCTCCATTGTCCATCTCCAGCAAGAATGTGGAATGGGAATCCGGGAAAATTTCCCTGATGTGATGGACGTTCACGATAAACGAACGGTGGCAGCGGACGAACATGTCCCTAGGCAGGACATATTCGAATTCCTGCAATGTATTTTTGTGAGTGCCCGTCAGCCCTTCCGTGACAACCTGAGTCTTGCGGTCCTTCACTTCAAAGTATTTGACGTCACTGAACGGAACAGGCTTCCAGCCGTCTTCTGTCCTCACCGTCACCACTGACTTTCCTTCCGTATAGGTCGGATAAACGGCCAGAACCGTGCCCTGCAGTTCCCCATCCTTATGGAAAGGCACAGCCATCCCGTGATAAGGGATTCCGAACACCTGACGGTCGATGAATTCAGATTCCTTCTGTCCTGAGGAAAGCGCCTTGTGGGCAATCGTGCCTTCCTTAACCGGGTCTCCTACGCGAATCTTCAGATCGACCCGCTTGCTCGGACGGTAATAGATATATTTTTCATTATCGGTGACACCGATCGAGATTTCATCGGAGAACAGTTCCCCCAGTACATCCAGCAGTTCTTTTTCTGTAAGTTTTTCCACTATGTCACCTTCCTCCGTTTTTCATTGTTCCCATTATAACGAAAACAGTCACCCGCGCCTATACAGTTAGCGTGGTTATGGATAACAATTATTATTTTGGTTCTTTGTACATATAAAAGGCTCCCGGGAAGGCCCGAACATCGTTGGGCGTTCCGGGGAGCCAATCAAAAGAGCTGCTTCAGCCATGACCTTATTCGTAGAACGACTCAGGGATGGCATCAAATTTGCGGCGGTGGTAAAGAAGCGGTTCTTTTCCGTGGTTATCGATATGCTTGACTTCGCCGATCAGGATGCGGTGGTCGCCGCCTCCAACTGTTGTATGCATGCTGCAGTGCAGAACACCGGCAGCACCTTTGATGATCGGAAGGCCTTCCGCTGACATTTCCCAATCACAGTTCTTGAAACGGTCCAGGCCATGGCTCGCAAACAGGGCGCACATTTCCGCCTGATCAGCCGCCAGGATATGAACCGCGAACTGCTTGGCGTTCGTGAATGTATCGTAAGTGGAAACCCGCTTATCAATCGACCAGAGGATCAACATCGGGTCGAGCGATACGGAAGCGAACGAGTTGACCGTCATGCCGACGGGTGTTCCATCCTGTGCCGTCGCCGTGATGACCGTCACGCCGGTCGGGTAATTCCCCATCACTTGTTTGAAGTCATTGATTTTCTCATTAGTCATTTATGTATTCACCTCTTTTCCTGGTGGTGGGTTTTCAGGACTTCTATACAGCCCAACTATATCAGAACCGTCCAACATTTTTCGACATGGACGCCTTTCTGTTTCACGTGAAACTTTCGAATCGCCAGATTGAAAATCGTTCATTGGGGTTTTTCTCTGCCAGCCCCGGCACAGGGACATCCTCCTGATGGAGAAACGGAGAATGGTTTTCGAGATGGCTGAGGTAATCGAGCGTCGGATAATACAAGATGAGATCAACCGTCCTCGGCCGTTCCTCCACCGACTTCAGGATGTTCGAGACCACCTTGGCAAACAGGCTGACCGAAAACGGATTAAAGAAATAGAAGACATCATCGAGGGACTTCACGCGATATTCCTCAGCCCTGCAGCGGATGAATGTGACCGAACCCTTAAGCCGGTTCTTTTTCTTTATCATATACAGATCCCGGTTTTCCAGTGAATCCAAGTAAAGCTGGCCGTCCATTTCTACCCCTGTCACGGACGCTCCGGTTCTGTGGTTGATGTAAAAAGCCGTCCGTCCCTTACCGCATCCGAAGTCCACGAAAGAACTTGTTTTGCCGGGCCGATATTCATCAAGCAGGGCATCCAGCCCTTCGTATGGGGTTGCCTCGTACCGGTTGTCATGAATGGAGCGCACGCCCCAATCCTGGATGCCCGCCGTCCGAATGCCGAGGAGCCGGTCTGTTTCGTGTTCGTTCATCTGAATGCCTCCATAAAAGAACTCACCCGCGGATTCGGATGAGTTTATTATATCTCACGTCATTGCCCCGGCGTCTTTGTCCGGTATGCCTCTGATTGGCCTTTCGGAATGCTGAGGGTTTCCCAGTTCTCACCCTTCAACATCTTGGCAATGTAGACAATCTGGCCGATATGGGATGCGACATGGCTCAAGTGACGCTCCATCGCTTCAATCACGGTATGGGGCTCCCCGCGGATCAGGATCTCTCTCAGCAGCTCCTCTTCTTCAAGACTATCCAGCGCTCCAAAAAGGATCTTCCACCCCGCTTCGGAGATTTCCTGCAGCTCCGCCTTTGTAACAGATACGGTTTCGAATTCCCCGTCCCGGTTGCGGCCGGGTTTTTCACCGTCGGTCGTGAAAAAGTCGGTCCATCTGGAGATCATGTTCCCTGACAGATGGCGGACAATCACCGCAATGCTGTTGGATTCCGCTCCCGGCACATAGTGGATGTCCTGCTCGCCAAGCTGGGCAACGGCCCGGTCCCCCAAGTCTTTCAGCTGATTGAACCTGCCGCGGACCACCTTCAGATACTCATGTCCAATGCTCATTGGAATTCCTCCTCAATCAATGACAAGCATGTCCTGTCCGTCAAACTGCCAGTTCGGCCCGTAGGCCACTTCCCACACATAGCCGTCCGGATCCGCAAAATATCCGGAGTAGCCGCCCCAAAAAACCTTCTCAGGCTGTTTCAGCACGGTTCCTCCGGCCTTTCGGGCCTGTTCCATGACGGTGTCCACTTCCTCTTCGGACTTGGCATTGTAGGCAATTGTGATACCGGAAAAGCCGCTTCCCCGGGGAGGATCGGCCGCATCGATGTCCTTGGCCAATTCCTCCAGCGGATAAAGGGCAAGTCGGGTGCCGCCATTCCTGAAGAACACGATGCCCGGATTGTCTTCCGTTACCGACGTCTCAAAGCCAAGTCCGTCGCGGTAGAAGCGGAGCGAGGCGGTCATATCACCGACGCCGAGCGTCAGAAGGTTGATCCGGTTCATGATTTCCCCTTCATTGAATGAAGATATTCCTCAAAGGCTTCCATCATCGGATACGCGCCCTCCGACTTGTTCGAGGCCGCGGTGAACACTGCTCCTGAGGCCGGATAAACGGCGGAATGAAAGCTCACGCCCGGATCGTAGCCCATGACATGGATCCGTTCAGCGCGTCCGTCTTCCATGTCGACCCACACCCCGTGACCATATCCGTCACCGTCCTCATCCGCCGCGTGCCGGGAAAGCATTCTGGCGGTGAGCTCTTCCCCGAGCAGACGTCTTCCGAGAAGAGCGTCCCAGAACTTGTGCATATCTTGCACAGTTGTGAACGCCCCTCCGTCGGACCCCCCCTGTACCGGAAGCGAGTAGACATTCGTACGCCATGTGCCGTCTTCTTCATCAATATAGCCTGTGGCCGTGTTTTTCGGCAGGCGGTCCAGCGGCCAGTAGCCGGAATCCGTCATGCCGGCAGGACGGAATACGTAGTTCTCCACATAGTCGGTGAAGCGCATGCCGGATGCCTGCTCGACGATCAGGCCGAGCAGGATGTAGCCCGCATTGTTGTAGTGGAACCGCTCGCCCGGCCCGAACATCATCACGCGGTCACGGAAAAGCGGCAGAAAATCATTTAGGCTGCGAATCGTATACATCGGAAGTTCCTTCCACAGCTCCTCAAAATCTTCCATGACAGCCTCATCAAAGTAATCCGGCACGCCGGACGTATGCGTCAACAGCTGATGGACAGTGATGTTCCGGTCAATATTCGGGAACGTTTCGTCCAGGCATTCCGCAAGTGCCGATTCCAGAGAAAGCTTTCCTTCCTCCACGAGCCGGAGGATGGCCACCGCCGTGAACACCTTGCAGCCCGAGGCAATGCCGAACTTTGTATCCGGCCGGTTCTTCCGCTCCCCGGACCTGTCGGCCAGACCCCATGCAAATGTCCGGACTGCGCCGTCTCCCGTGTCTGCTCCGGCAGCTCCGGAGAAATCCCCTTCTTCTGCAGCTTGATCTAGCCTGTCTTCCATCGTCTCTTCTTTTCTTGGTGCAGTTTTCATGAATATTCCCCCATCTATGCTCAGTCCTTTATTTACTGTTCGACAAAACAGCCGGCAGCCCTTTACTCAATTAAGAACTTTTTTCAGCAGCATGCCTGACAGAGTGTACGCGTATAGGTCAGCCTGTTCGGCAAAGACTTAATGGAGGACAGACTAAGGAAGTGGGAATGATGGAAACCGCATATCGGGGGACGAACAGGTTAATCATCGGGATTGTATTCGGAGTCCTGACATTCTGGCTTTTTGCCCAGGCCATGGTCAACATCGTTCCGGCAATCCAAGAGGACCTGGGAGTATCAGCGGGAACGGTAAACATCGCAATCAGCCTGACCGCCTTTTTTCGGGTATCTTTATTGTTGCTGCGGGCGGTCTTGCCGATAAAATCGGCAGAAAAAAAATCACGAATGTCGGCCTGATCTTAAGCATCATCGGATCACTCTGTTTAGTGTTGGCAAACGGATCATTCCTACTCATTGTCGGCCGGATCATCCAGGGCATATCGGCTGCCTGTATCATGCCTTCAACGATTGCCCTGATCAAAGATTACTTTGAAGGGGCAGACCGGCAGCGGGCACTCAGCTACTGGTCCATCGGTTCTTGGGGCGGTTCCGGTCTTTGTTCGCTGTTTGGCGGAGCGGTTGCAACCTATATGGGGTGGAAGTG
The DNA here is from genome assembly GCF_059758705.1 of Bhargavaea sp. GQ12. NCBI lineage: Bacteria > Bacillati > Bacillota > Bacilli > Caryophanales > Caryophanaceae > Bhargavaea > Bhargavaea sp. GQ12. Next base: position 64,008 of record NZ_JCAXEU010000011.1, on the reverse strand, counting down.
GATTTTCATCCTATCCATCATTTTTGCTGTTCTGGCTTTGTGGCTGATCAAAGATACGCCTGAGAGCAAGGCAAAGCAAACCGGACATTCCAAATTTGACGTTGGCGGTCTGATCGTATTCATCACCGCCATGCTGGCCCTGAATATTTTCATCACACAAGGCGCTGACATCGGCTGGGGCAACTGGCTGACGCTCTCTCTGATTGTCGTTGCAGTCATTGGTACCATTGTCTTTATCAAGATTGAAAACGGGAAACCGAATGCCCTCATCGATTTCAAGTTATTTAAAAACGGGCCATATACGGGTGCAACCATTTCAAACTTCCTGCTCAATGCCATTGCCGGAACACTTGTTGTGGCGAACACGTATGTACAGGAAGGAAGAGGATATACCTCGTTTCAATCGGGGCTGCTTTCCATCGGATATCTGATTGCCGTCCTTTCCATGATCCGTGTCGGAGAAAAGATTCTTCAAAGAATTGGTGCAAAGAAACCGATGCTCTGGGGTAACGTTTTGACGGTGATCGGGGTGGGGCTGATGGGGCTGACTTTCTTGCCGGATATCGGATACACCATCGTCGTCATTATCGGATTCGCCTTATTCGGTTTGGGACTGGGGATCTATGCGACGCCATCTACGGACACCGCAGTTTCAAATGCTCCTAATGAAAAAATCGGGGCTGCGTCGGGTATTTATAAAATGGCGAGTTCCCTCGGCGCTGCTTTTGGGGTCGCGATTTCCGGAACTGTCTATGCGTCAATCGCAGCCAACGCCGGGCTGGATGTCGCAGCAACTGCGGGAATTATCACCAACGTCATCTTCGGCGTGCTCGCATTGCTGTCGATTATGTTCCTGGTTCCGAATGATGCAGGCAAAAGTGAAGGGAAATAAGCTGATGGGCGGCCATGCAAAAATATGGCCGCCTATTTGTATGCCTTTGGGTGTCAGCATAACGGTAAAGACGGCACCCCCGAATAGGAGTACCGCCATCAGATCCATCCGTTGTCCTCCGCCTTACGGCCCGGGTGCTTCCGGACGGCTCGTGTTGTTAAGTAAGCTGGCTTCGATGCCAGTCGGTCATCCTGTTCTGCAGTCGGATACCCGGCAGGTTCCCCTCCTCGGCATTCCAGCATGCGGACAGGACGGTCATCGCGATGCAGGAACGGAAAAGCCGTTCCCTGCCGACCGGAAGCCGGGCGAGCATGATGGACGTGCGCAGGGCAAGCGTTTCTTCGAGCGGTTTTCCTTCCAGCTCATTGTAGAGGTAGGGAGCCAGGTCACAGGCAGGGTCGCCCGCATAGCCGTGCGGATCGATTGCCATCCAGCCGCGCTTTTTATCCAGCAGGATATTCTGATGATGGAGGTCGCCGTGGAGCAATTCTGTCCGGCCGTGCTCCGCCAGCCAGCGGAAGCATTCCTCCGCAAGTGCGACATGCCGCACCGGAACCGGACCGCCACCCGGATGCGAGACCCGGTATTTGGTGAACGCCTCCAGCCCCATCCTGCCGACCGGGCGTATTTCCGCGCCATCCGGAAGCGGCCTGCGGATCCGCGCCCAAACCTCGCAGAAGCGCTCCGTTGCTTCCCTTTCATCCCGGATCGTCCGGAGCATGAACCCCGGCGACAGCCGTTCGATCAGCTGCACCCCGGCCTCGGGTACTGCGCGGAGAAGTTCGGCACAACCGTCCCCTCCATAGGCAGACACGGCAAGAACCTCATTCCGGCTGCTCTCCGTCGGCACACCGATCTTCAGCACAGCCTCGATCCCCTCCGCACATGTTACGAAGAGCACATAGTTGTAGGAAAGATTCGGTGCGGGACCTTTCACGGTCAGCCCCCAATCCCTCGTGTAACGGGCGATTGTTTCTCCAAGCCCATCCAAATAGGTCCTGCCCGCCTCCCCGAAGACAGCAACCATCCGTTTTTTAAATTCCTGCGGCGGATCGGCCTGATGATTTAAAGGTTTCATGAATAGGCTCCCATCTCCGGATTCTTCACGGGACTAATGTATATGATATGCAAATGTATGCATAGAAAACTTAAAAACACGCATGAATAATACGCAATATATTGTCTGAAAACACTTTCATATATAAGTTCCGTAAAAACCCAGTTATAATTATGCAAAACACTCGTTACGGAAGGAAGGTTTTCAGATGGACGGACTCTTGGGATACATTACGATAGCGGCGATGATTGTCATTATGCCGGGAGCGGACACGATTCTGCTTGTCCGCAACACCTTGAGTCACGGGACGAAAGCCGGCCGGTATTCGACGTTGGGCATGGCGACGGGCCTTATGTTCTGGACGCTCATTGCGGTGCTCGGACTCGCCGTCGTCATCGCGAAATCGGTTGTGCTGTTCACCATCATCAAGTACCTCGGGGCCGCCTATCTGATCTACCTCGGCATCAAGAGTCTGTTCGCGAAGAACCTGCTTTCCGTGGAAGAACTCGAGACGGATCCTTCCGTGGGGACGAAATCCTACCATAAGGAATCATTCCGCCAAGGCCTGCTCAGCAACATTTTCAACCCGAAAACCGTCATCGCCTATGTGACCATTATGCCACAGTTCATCAGTCTGGAAGGCAACGTGCCGGAGCAGCTGATCATCCTCGGCCTCATCCTGACAGGGCTTGCGGTCAGCTGGTTCTTCATCTTAGTGTTCATCATGGACCATGCCAAGCGCTGGCTGAACAACGCCCGTTTCCAGAACGGATTCATGAAAGCGGCGGGCGCCCTGCTCGTCGGCTTCGGGATCAAGACAGCACTTTAACCAATCTGTATCTGTGATCGGCAAGGGTTCCCGCCCTTGCCGGTTTTCTTTATACTGGAAAAAGGGGGCGTTCAGGATGGAAATGTTGAGTTTGTTTCGATACTGGCAATGGCACTGGTGACGGGAGCGATCACAGCGGTTATCTGGACGACTGTCTTTTTGAACAGCCGGCGCAACGGACGGATCCTCCTGGCCGTCCTGGTTTTTCTCGGTGGCCATCAGATTTATAATTCCTTTCATTTCTCAACCTCAGCCGGCTTGATGCTGCTGTCGATCTATAGCGTCTTTGCGTTGCTGGCGGTCCGCCGCATCAGAACGCGGCAAACAAGAGAGACACCCGGAAATTAACGTCCCGGATGTCTCTTTTCGTTTATTGTTCAGACAGGCTCTGCCATCTTCGGCATCTCAATCTCAAATCCGAGATCCTGGAGCATCTTGAAGTCGCTGTTTTCTTCCTGCCCTTCTGTCGTCAGGTAGTCGCCGACGAAGATGCTGTTGGCCGCGTACAGGCCGAGCGGCTGGAGGGAACGCAGATTGACTTCCCGCCCTCCGGAAATACGGATCTCCTTGGTCGGATTCAGGTAGCGGAAGAGGGCAAGCGCCTTCAGGCAGTAGCGCGGATTCAGCTCGTCCGTGCCTTCCAGTTTCGTCCCGTCGATGGCATGGAGGAAGTTGACCGGGATCGAATCCGCATCCAGTGCACGCAGCGAACGCGCGATATCGATGACGTCCTCCCTGGTTTCTTTCATTCCGATGATGGCACCCGAGCACGGGGACATGCCGTTGCGCTTCGCCATCTCGACCGTTCCCACCCGATCTTCGTAAGTATGCGAGGTCGTGATGAAATCATGATGGCGCTCAGATGTGTTCAGGTTATGGTTGTACCGGTCAACACCGGCTTCCTTCAGCTTTGCCGCCTGCTCCTCTTTCAGGATGCCGAGGCAGGCGCATACTGTCAGGCCATACTTTTCCTTGATTTCTTCGACTGCTTCACTGACAACACGGACGTCCTTTGTCGTCGGTCCCCGGCCGCTCGCCACAATGCAATACGTGCCGGCTTTGTTTTCATACGCCCGCCTGGCGCCTTCGAGGATCTGTTCCTTTGTGATGAACGGATACTTGTCGATCGGTGCGGTGGAGTCCCTTGACTGTGCACAATAGCCGCAGTTTTCCGGACAGTAGCCGCTTTTTGCGTTGATGATCATGTTCAGTTTCACTTTTTTCCCATAATAATGCTTCCGGATCGTAAACGCCCCGTGCAGGAGCGGCAGGAGATCGTCATCCTCCGTTTCGAGAATCGCCATTGCCTCCTCATCCGTCAGAACCTTTCCCCCGATTACTTCTTCAGCAAGCGTCTGCCAATTCATCGCATTTCCCCCTCATCTGTTTTAATCGGAATGATTTTCAGCACTTTCTGCAGCCGGAAAGCGAAAATCCCAGCCAGTACAGCAAGCAGAATGTCCTTCGGCAGCGGCGGCATCATCCAGGCCCATGCCATCCAGTAGGAAAAGCCTTCCGGCGCGCCGAACCACAGGCTATACGCCGCGTACATCCAGTTTGTCCCGAACAGGTAGTTGATGACTGTCGCGACCAGAGCTGCAACTACAAATGACTTGAGCGTTCCCCTGCGCTCAATAATTCGTCCCGCCACGTAGGCAATCAGGATAAACGACACGATAAAGCCGAATGTCGGCGACACGAGCGATGAAGCCCCTCCGCCGAACCTTGCAAAGACCGGCGCACCCGCAAGCCCGATCAGCATATACACCGTACAAGCGATCGCCCCTTTGCGGCTGCCGAGGATCAGCCCGGCCAGTATGGCAAAAAACGTCTGCAGCGTAATCGGTACTCCCCCGACGACGAGAAACGGCACGAATGACGTGATGTTCGCTCCGATCATCATCAGTGTCGCGAAAAGCGCGCAATGGATGAGATCTAGCGGATGCCAGCTGCTTTGAGATTTTGCAGTTGCGGTTGCTTGCATAATTCATTCCCCCCACATTTAGGTTAACCAACGTTTATATTTTGTTAACACAAATATCATAGATAGAGAAACTCCAATTAGTCAACCTATATTTCGTTTTAGTTAACCCATATTAACTTGTATGAGGCTCACAACTTTCGATAAGATGAAGACAGGTGATGAAAAATGAAACCGAAAATCTATATGAACGACCATGTCTTGGCAGGCATGACGATGAAGGATCCGGCCTGGCCGGAATCCAACAATATGGCGCTCCACTCGTGCGAAATTCCGGAGAAGGTCATGGAGAACCGCCGGGCTCTTTCAGATTGGGCCGGCGTGCCGCTGTCCCGGTTTGTCCTTGCCTACCAGACGCACAGCGACCGGTTCCACAAAGTGACCGCTGACGACTTCGGCCGCGGGGCGGAACGTGCTGATACCGCGATACCGTACACCGATGCGCTCTACACCTTCGAGACGGATGTGCTGATCGGGAGCTTCACCGCGGACTGCGTGCCGGTCATCATTTCCCACGAACGGTCGGGACTGATCGGGGCGGTCCACTCCGGCTGGCAGGGAACCGTGAAGGAAATCACCCCGAAGCTGTTCAGGCACCTCCGGGAAGTGGAAGGCTGCGATCCCGGCGGCTTCCGCGTGCAGCTCGGCGCCGCGCTCAGCCAGGAAAAGTTCGAAGTGGACCGCGACGTTTATGAGAAGTTCAGGGCACTCGGCTATGCCGATGAATTTATCGAATACAATGAAGCAACTGGAAAATGGCATATCGACAACCAGAAAACAGTCGAAGCCCAACTCCTCCAGGCAGGCATTCCGGCAGACCGGATCAACATCGACCGTACATGCACGTTCAAAAGCCCCGACGGCTTCTCGTACCGTGAGGACAAGAAGGCGGGGCGCCATCTGAGCTTTATCGTGAGGAAAAAACGTTGAGTACATCCGTCCGGCAAGTCCGGGCGGTTTTTTTATGTCCAGGTTTGGTCCAGGTTGTCCGCATAAAAGCGGATCGCCTTCCCGTATTCGCTGATTGCCGGATCCGATGTGGTATCTGACAGGTTGATCAGCAGAAGTTCCATCGCTTCCGTGTGGCGTCCGAGGTTGTAAAGCACCATGGCATGGAACACCTGAATAGCGCGGTTCTCCGGGAATTCTTCCCTTCCCCGGGTAAAGACTTCATTTGACTTTTCATAATCACCAAGTGTCCTATATGTGCTGCCGAGTCCGAGGTACGCCCGTTCCAGATCTTTTCCTGACAGACCCGTACGGATGGCTGTCTCATAGTGCGGTACCGCCGAAGCCTCCTCTCCAATCACATCAAAGCTCCACGCTGCCTGATATCGGACTTCCGGATCATCCGGGTGTTTCTCTGCCAGTTCCACCAACAATGCATTTGATTCTTTTAGTCGTCCTTCCTTTCGCAGCTGTACGGCTTTCCCGATTTCTTCTATCAACGAACTTCCCCTCCTTTGTCCCATCAACATGTTACGTTCAGCTATAATTAAAAAATAAATCTTCCCGATCCGGAAGCGGAAAGGAGGCCGACAGCTTTGGAAAAAGGGAACATCCTCTCCGGGCGGTTCAGCCTGCGCGGCAAAATGATTTTGCTGATCAGCCTGCTTATTGCGACGGTCTCCCTCCTGTTCGCTTTTCTTCTGCACGAACTCCTCTCGGATACAATCGAGGACCAGGTCGGCAAGCGGGCTCTCAGCATCGCACACAGTGTCGCGGAGATTCCCGAGCTGCAGGACGCCTTTGCCCTGGAAGACCCCGCAGCCATCATCCAGGACATCGTTGCGCCCATAATGGATAAAACGGAAGCGGAGTTCATCGTTGTTGGCAACCTGGAAGGTATCCGCTATTCCCATCCCGATCCGGAAAAGATCGGAGATGAAATGGTCGGAGGCGACAACGAACGCGCCCTTCGTTACGGAGAATCATATGTTTCCAAGCAAAGGGGTACACTCGGGCTGTCAATCCGGGGAAAGGTTCCGGTATATGAGGACGGGGAAATCGTCGGTGTCGTCTCAGTCGGTATCCTGAACAACAGCGTACAGACGCTGATCGATCACAGATCCCGCTCACTCTGGCTGACGCTCGGGCTTGTCCTGCTCATCGGCATTGCTGGTGCTGTCCTCATCTCCAGCTATATCAAACGGCTGCTCGGCAACATGGAGCCGGAGGAAATTTCTTCTCTGTATACGCGTCAGCAGGCAATTCTCCAGTCCACGCATGAAGGAATTCTCGCAACGGATGCATCAAACAGGATCACGCTCATCAATGCAGCCGCCAAAGAGATTCTGGACGACAGTCCGGAAGCGGTGCCGGGCGGCTCCGCAGACAGCCTGCTGCCCGTACCGGAGGATTCCGATGAAGCCTATCAGGGGAGGGAGATGGTTCTCGGCAACCAGACTGTTGTCGCCAACAGGACGCCCATAGCGGGAAGCGGGGCATACGCCGGTTCAGTCATCACTTTCCGCAGAAAAAGCGATCTCCAGAAAATCACCGAGGAACTGTCCAGGATCCGGCAATATGCAAATACACAGCGTGCACAGACACATGAGCACTCCAACAAGATGCACATCATCCTGGGCCTGCTGATAAACGGCCGTTCTGACGAAGCCATCGACTACATCCGAAAAGAAAACAGCATGCAGACCGGGCAGCTGAAGTTTCTGGAGGAGCACTTGTCCGATCCGCTCATCCAGGCACTCCTTCAGGGCAAGCAGAGCCGGGCGGCGGAACTCGGCATCAGGCTGTCCATCAACCCGGACAGCAGGCTTTCCCACGAATTGTCCGAAGCCCGCCAGGATGCCCTCCTGACCGCACTCGGCAATGTAATCGAGAACGCCTTTGAAGCCGTGCGCGAAAAGCCGGGAGGAAAACGTGCTGTTTCCGTCTACTTCACCGACTTGGGGAATGATGTCCTGTTTGAAGTCGAGGACACAGGCGGAGGTGTAGCGCCCGGGAACTTCGACAGGCTGTTCCGATCCGGGTTCTCCACTAAGAATGGAGAAAGCCGTGGCATCGGCCTCGCTCTTTCCAGGCAGTCCTTGTTGGAAGCCGGTGGCGAAATCACCTATGAAGAAGGAGAATCCGGAGCCTGCTTCATTATAAGCATCCCGAAAAAAGAGGAGGAAGGATTGTGAATGACTTTTCCGTCCTGATCGTCGAAGACGACTTCAGGGTAGCAGATATCAATAAGCAGTATATTGAGTCCGTAGAAGATTTCCGCGTATCCGGGACGGCACGGAGCGGCCGGGAAGCACTGGACTTTCTCGCCGGTCCGGATCCGCTGCCAGACCTGGTCCTGCTTGATCTCTATATCCCGGATGTACAGGGGCTTGAGCTGTTCCGGATGATTCGCCGCCTTTACCCTGACATCGACCTGATCGCCGTCACAGCGGCCAATGAAGCGGAAACGATCCGGGGCCTTCTCCGCGGCGGCATCTTCGATATCGTCATCAAACCGTTTGACGCGGAACGGTTTGCGGGAACCCTCGAAAGGTATCGGTCTTTCCGCGAGCAGGCTGACAGTGCAACGTCATTTAGCCAGCAGGAAATTGACCGGTTCACCGGCTTCCGGGGGCTTTCCACGTCTGCCCCGAAAGAAGGGGACGACCTCCCGAAGGGGATCGATCCGATCACACTCGGCCAGATTCTCAAATTCTTCGGGGAATCCGGAACGGAAGGCATTACGGCAGCCGAACTCAGCAAAGAAATTGGAACGAGCCGCTCCACGGCGAGACGCTATCTGGAATATTTGGTGGCCGCCGGCAAGATCCGGACACATCTGATCTATGGAACGGTCGGACGGCCGGAGCGCAGATATACTCCGGTGTGAAACTTATGAACTTTATTACACCTTATGCGTAATATCTGTTTTATCTCAATAATCTTTCTCCCCTTCCCATCCATGTGATATTTTCACTACAATGCGAAACGCGGAAAGTTTCACTCTCTTGCAAACGTATTCATTCACATAATCGGAAGGGGTTTTATAAATGAGCCTGAGTGTTATTGGATTTCTTACCATATTGGTAATCGTCGCCCTGTTGATCAGCGGGAAGGTCACCCCTATTGTCGCGATGGTGATCCCGCCGATTATCGCTGCTCTCATCGCGGGATTCAGCTTTTCCGAACTGGGAACATTCTTCGATGACGGGATCGCCACGGTCATCTCGGTCGCCGTCATGTTCATCTTTGCGATCATCTTCTTCGGCATCATGCAGGATGTCGGGCTGTTTGACCCAATTATCAGCAAGATGGTGGCCTGGTCGAGGGGAAATGTCATCCTCGTCAGCATTGCCACGGTGCTGATCGCTACTATCGCCCAGCTGGACGGCTCGGGGGCCTCAACATTCCTGATCACCATCCCGGCCCTTCTCCCGCTCTACAAGCGGCTGAAAATGAACCCGTACCTGCTTCTCCTCCTGGTCGGCGGAGCGGCGGCAATCATGAACATGCTGCCTTGGGCGGGACCGCTTGGGCGTACAGCCTCCGTCCTCGGCATGGACGTCACGGAACTCTGGCAGCCGCTCATCCCGATCCAGACAATCGGCATGGTGTTGATGCTTGTTCTCGCTGTTTTCCTCGGCATGAGAGAGCAGCGCCGCATCATCAAAAAGTATGGTTCACTCGAAGTGGCGGCCACGATCGATATGACCGCTGACGAAGCCATTCAAGACGGGCAGGAGACGGCAGAAGACGCAAACTCCCTCGCACGTCCGAAACATCTCTGGATCAATGCGGTCCTGGCCATCACCATCATCGCCCTTCTCATGTCGGGCATCATTCCGGCAGGCCTTGCCTTTATGATCGGTGTCGCCATCGCCCTGCCGATCAACTATCCGAACACCAAGGATCAGATGGACCGGATCCGTGCCCATGCGCCAAGCGCCCTTACGATGGCCTCCATCATCCTGGCGGCCGGACTGTTCCTCGGTATCCTGAACGGGACGGGCATGCTCAATGCCATCGCGACAGATGCGGTCAATATCCTGCCGGCTTCCGTCGCGCCTTACCTCCATATCATCATCGGGATTCTCGGCGTTCCGTTCGACCTGCTCCTCAGCACGGACGCGTACTACTTCGGCCTGTTCCCGGTAGCCGAGCAGATCGCGGCGACTTACGGGGTTCCTTCCCTTTCCACCGCCTACGCGATGATCATCGGGAACATTGTCGGAACGTTCGTCAGCCCGCTTGCACCGGCTGTCTGGCTCGCACTCGGCCTTTCCGGCCTCGAGATGGGCAAGCACCTGCGCTATTCCCTTTTCTGGTTGTGGGGACTCGCCCTCGTGCTTCTGTTCATCGCCGTAATGATGGGCCTCATCCAAGTTTAATCAGACAAACCCGCCCCGGGTCCGGGGCGGGTTTTTGCTGTTTTTATCAGAACTGTACGCTGAAGCTGCCGAAGCGGTGGGTCCCGGTTCCGAACTTGATGAGGTCCCGCTCCCGCAGTTCTCTGACTGCTGACTGGACTTCACCCAGGATCTGCGGATCCAGCCCCAAGGTGTTGTGTGACCCGAAGACCCTGCTCACGCCTGCAATACCCGCTATGCGCTCCAGTGAGCGGACCAGGTCTTCCGGATTCGTGGTCGGATAAAATGCGTAAACCGGCGTCTTGTCATACAGCAGGTCTCCCGTGAACAGATAGCCCTTCGTCTCGTCATGAATCGTGACATGGCCGGGTGAATGACCTGGGGTGTGATAAATTCTCAGTTGCCTGTTGCCAAGATCAAAGAAATCCCCTTCTTTCAGTGTGCCAACAGGAACACCACGGAACGGACGATAGGCATCCGGGTCAAAGCCCGGCGGAGTCGGAATCGTGATGTCACGGGTCATATCTTTCCTGATCTGCTCGTCAGTCCGGCCCTTAATGCCATTGACGATCCAGTCCAGTTCCTCTTCGTGGACATAGAGCTTGTCAAACTGACCGTGGCTTCCGATATGATCCGCATGGACGTGGGTGGTCAGCACTTCGACCGGCAGCTCTGTCAGCTGGTCCGTAACGTCGCGGATATTGCCGATTCCAAGCCCGGTGTCGATCAGAATCGCCTTGTCCCGGCCGATCAATAAAAACGAATGCACTTTCTCCCAATGGCCATATTCGCTGATGGCGTATGTATCGGAATCGATCTTCTGAACCGTGAACCAGTCATCCCGGATCATCTTATCCCCCCTCTACCCGATAACAATCGGGTTCCCCTGATTTTTCAAAGCAGCCAGGACACTCAGGGCGGCCAGATAGCTTGTTTTGGGGTTGCCCGGCATGGGCAGATTTTCGATGGTCGTCTTTATGTTCCCGAAACTTCCTTCGGCCTCGATTGTATGGGTGTTCCGTTCAACGGACGGGTCCGCGATGACCCTGACTCTCGTCTTTTCCGTTCCGATGCCGGCAAGAGACAGGGCGAGCGCGACGTTGACGTTTTTAGGAAACTCCCGGATCGCCTCGCCTGCAGGCCCATCAAACAGCCTCTTTTCTTCGCTGATCCCCTCAAGCCCGAGGGACGCGGGCGATTTTCTCGTAGTGATCATCACCTTTTCCAGCCCGCCCAGGGCATTTGCGGATTTCAGCAGATCCAGCCCCCCTACAGCACCCGACGGCAGGTGGACGGTGCAGCCATGATCTTTAGCGGTTTCCCTGACTTTCTCCAGAAATCCGCCGTCCGCAAATGCACCGATGCTGCTGACAATCAGGTCTTTACCATATTCCAGAACCGGAACCGAATAGGCGGCGGCCACTTCCACCGCGGCAGCCTCGACAACGATGTCGATGTCCGATCCGATGAATGAGTCGAAATCCGGATAAAAACGGCTCTGGTATGTTTCCGCAAGACCCTTCCCCGCCGATTGGTTGCGGCCGAAGACGGCGGTGATAGTTCCCTTGATCTGTTTTTCTACGTTGATGGACTTAAGCAAGAAAGCCGCAATATTACCTGTTCCCATGATGCCGATTTTCAATGGAAAACCCTCCTTCAAGTCATCCGATTCAGTTTCTGACCGTCTGCGCTTTCGAGAGAAGCGGTCGCCCGTTATCCCAGATGACATTGACCGGGATGCCGAAGAATTCGGACATGCGCTTTCCTGTGACAATCTCTTCTGTTGCCCCTGCATCGAACACATGCCCATCTTTCAACAGAAGTGTCTTGTTGAAGGCGGGAAGGATCTCCTCGATATGGTGTGTGACATACAGGATCGTCGGCGCATCCGGTTTTTCCGCGATCCGCCCGATAGATTCCAGCAATTCCTCCCGCGCGAGGAAATCGAGCCCGTTTGTCGGCTCATCCAAAATCAGCAGTTCCGGATCCGCCATCAGCGCCCGGCCGATCAGCACCCGCTGTTTTTCCCCCTGCGACAGCGTGTCATAGTCCCGGTTGGCGTATTCAAGGCAGCCGAGCTCCCTGAGGATGTCGACCCCCTTTTGGTCGATCTCCTCCGTCGTCTCCTCGTACAGCCCAAACGATGCGTATGCGCCGCTCAGGACGACCTCAAACGCATTGTCACCCGGCTCCAGTTTCTGCTGAACCAGTGAAGAAACAAAACCGATCCGCTTCCTGAGCCGCTCCGCCAGATACGTCTTCCCGAACTCCATCCCGAGCACACGGATGGTGCCGGTTGTCGGGAACAGATAGGCATTGATGAGCTCAAGGAGCGAAGTTTTCCCTGCCCCGTTCAGCCCGTAAAGCACCCAGTGGTCCCCTTTTTGGACAGTCCAATTGATGTCTTTCAGTATCCATTTCCCCTCCCGCTTGCGGGAGACATTCTCCATCTCGATAATCACGGCTTCACCTTCTTAATGTTCTGACTATATTGTACACCTGATTGTCCATAGGAAAAAGAGGCCCTTTGCGGGGCCTCTTTTCAATCATTCATTCAGATTCAGTGTTTTCCCTTTGACCATGAAGATGATGTTCTCGGCCATGTTCGTGACGTGGTCACCGACCCGCTCGAGGTGGCGGCAGATAAAGGCCAGTTGGGTGATCTGGTTCACATGATCCGGGTTCCGGTGCATGTAGCCCATCAGTTCCTGAATCAGCCGACCGTATGTCTCATCGATCGCATCGTCTTCCTTGGCCAGCTCGAATGCAAGGTCGATATCTTCCAGGTCATAGGCGTCGAATGCCTTTCGGAGCATGACCCGGACCGCATCCGCCATCTTCGGGATGTCAACGATCGGTTTGATGAGCGGCTCTTCACCGATGTGGAGCGTGCTTTTCGCAATGTTCACCGCAAGGTCGCCGATGCGTTCCATGTCAGTCGAGATCTTGAGCGCTACAATGATCTTGCGGAGATCGGTCGCGACAGGCTGCTGCTGGGTGATCAGCTGGATCACTTTCTGGTTGATCTCGTCATCGAGCGCATTGATTTCGGCATCGTTCTGCTTCACCGCTTTTGCGAGTGTCAGGTTCTGCGTCTGCAGTGCGGACATCGAGTCCCCGAGTTGCCGCTCCGCGAGGTCCACCATGCGAAGCAAGGTGCCCTTGAGCTCTTCCAGTTCCGATTCAAACGTCTTGCGTACATTTCCCACTTTTCTCAACTCCGTGTCCCCCTTCTTAACCGAACCGGCCGGAGATGTAATCTTCGGTCCGCTGATCGGCCGGGTTCTGGAAGATCTTATCCGTATCGTCAAACTCGATGACTTCTCCGTTGAGGAAGAATGCCGTCTTGTCCGAGATCCGTGCGGCCTGTTGCATATTGTGTGTCACGATGATGATCGAGTAGTTTTCTTTGAGTTCCTGGACGAGCTCCTCGACTTTCAATGTGGAGATCGGGTCGAGTGCGGAAGTCGGTTCGTCCATAAGAATAACGTCCGGCTCAATGGCGAGCGCGCGGGCGATGCAGATCCGCTGCTGCTGGCCGCCCGAGAGCGAGTAGGCGTTCGTGTTCAGGCGGTCCTTGACCTCATCCCAGATCGCCGCGCCGCGAAGGCTCTGTTCGACAATCTCATCAAGGACCTTCTTGTTTTTGATGCCGTGGATGCGCGGGCCGTAAGCGATGTTGTCATAGATCGATTTCGGGAACGGGTTCGGCTTCTGGAATACCATGCCGACGCGTGTGCGGAGTTCTTCTACCGAATACTTCGCATCAAAAATGTTGCGGCCGCGGTAGAGGATTTCCCCCGATGTGCGGACTCCGTCAACGAGTTCGACCATGCGGTTCAATGTCTTGATGTAGGTCGACTTCCCACAGCCCGAAGGCCCGATGATCGCAGTCACTTCGTTTTCGCGGATCGGCAGGTCGATGTTCTTCAGGGCGTGGTGGTTTCCGTACCAGAGATTCAGTTGCTTCGTATCATAAACGACCGGCTTTGCCGCTTCCCGTACTGGGGCTTCCAGCGGGCTCACGGTTGCTTGGGTCTCGTTTTCGGTTCGGTTCATAAGTTGTACCATTCCTTTTTTCCTCCCAGTTCTCAGTATCGCTTCTGGAATTTATTCCGGATCAGGACAGCAATCGAATTCATCAAAAGCAGGAACGCCATGAGAACAATAATGCCCGCTGAGGCAACTTGCTGGAAGTCAGCCTGCGGCCGCTTCGCCCAGTCGTAGATCTGCATCGGAAGCGCAGTGAACGTGTCCATGACGCCAGACGGCAGGAACTGGATGATGACCGGCACACCGATAACGATGAGCGGTGCTGTTTCACCAATCGCGCGGGACAAGGCGAGAATGCTGCCGGTCAGGATGCCCGGGATTGCACTCGGAAGCACAACACGGACGATTGTCTGCCATTTTGTCGCACCCATCCCGTAGGAGGCTTCACGCACGTGCTGGGGCACAGCGCGGATTGCTTCCTGTGCGGCCACGATGATGACCGGAAGGATGAGCAGGCTCATTGTGAAGCCTGCGGCCAGGATGCTGTTGCCGAGGGCGAGCGCCCGTACGAAGATTGTCAGGCCGAGAAGACCGAAGACGACGGACGGAACGCCGGCCAGGTTCGAGATGTTCATGCGGATAAAATCATTGATCCGATTTTTCTTGGCGTATTCCTCCAGGTAGATCGCCGTGCCAATTCCGAGGAACATCGAAACCGGTGCGACGACAGCCATGAGCCAGAGCGATCCGACAAGTGCGGCCTTGATGCCGGCCTTCTCGGGGAATCGCGATGCGAAGTTCTGGAAGAAGTCCAGGGACAGGAAGCCGAGGCCCTGCGACAGGATTCTATAGAACAGGATACCGAGCACAAGCAGTGCTACAAGCGTCGCCATGAAGAAAAACGTTTTAAAAACTGTGTTTGTGATTTTCCGGCCGTCCATCCGTTTGGACACGGAAGCCGGATCGATAAAGCGTTTGTTAACGCCGGGCTGCTGTTCGGTGATTCTCATATCAGTACGCCTCCCTGAATCGTTTCGTAATGCGGTTCGCCAGGAAGTTCATCAGGAGCGTGAAGAGGAACAGTGTGAAGCCGACCGCGTAGATCGAATAGTAGATCGGCGTGCCGTAACCTGCGTCACCTGTGGAGACCTGCACGATATAAGCGGTCATTGTCTGGATGGAGCCCGTGAAGTCTGCATCGAAGCGAGGTGTCGAACCGCCTGCGAGCGATACGATCATCGTTTCTCCGATTGCGCGCGATGTTGCCAGAACGACAGATGCGAGGATCCCGGACAGGGCGGCAGGGAGGACAACCTTCATCGCGACCTCGAATTTCGTCGCGCCCATCGCAAGCGCCCCTTCCCGCATGGCGTTAGGCACGGCACTCATCGCATCTTCGGAAAGTGAAGCGATCATGGGGATGATCATAAATCCGACCACGATACCGGGGCTGAGGGCATTGAAGATCTTCAGGTCCGGAATGATCGTCTGCAGAACCGGTGTCACAAATGTCAGGGCGAAGAAGCCATAGACGATCGTCGGAACGCCCGCCAATACCTCAAGAACCGGCTTGATGATGCGTCGTGCGGTATCCGAAGCATATTCGCTCAGGTAGATCGCGGCTGCAAGACCGATCGGCACTGCGACGACCACGGCAATCAGTGTGATCTTGAGCGTACCTACAATCAGCGGCAGAATGCCGAATCTTGGCTCCTTATTGGAGAACGGCAGCCATTCCGTACCGAAGATGAACGACAGGATCGGCACTTGTCTGAAGAATGTCACCGTCTCGAAGATCAGCGTTGCAACAATTCCGATGGTCGTCAGCACAGAGACGCCTGCGATCATAAAGAGAATGATCGGGATGATTTTCTCGATGACTTTTTTTCGTTTATTGTTTCCCGCTTTGGCGATAAGTTCCTGTACGGATGCCCGTTCCCGGGGAGTCGGATTTACCATCATTTACCTCCATTTATTTGGAAAGCAGAAAGAAATGAGCAGCGGATTGCCGCTCATTTGCTCTGCAGAGAGATTAAAGTCAGTTTAGTTTTTGAATTCTTCAAGCTTTGCTTTCTGCTCATCAGACACTTCCTGAGGAAGGCTGACGTATCCGACCGCTTCAGCCATCTCACTTGCGCTATCCAGAGCGAACTCGAAGAAGTCGTAAGTTGCTGCATCATTCTGGAGCGATTCGTTGCTTACGTATGTGTAGAGCGGGCGGGACAGCGGCGAGTATTCACCGGATTCGATCGTTTCATTCGTTGGTTCTACACCATCGATTGCAACTGCTGTGATTGTGTCCTGATTGGCCACGTAGTACGAGTATCCGAAGAAGCCGATTGCGTTCTTGTCGCCCTGTACACCCTGTACGAGCACGTTGTCATCTTCAGAAAGTGTTGCGTTCTGGACCATGTCTTCTTCTTCAAGAATGACTTCGTTGAAGTAGTCATATGTTCCGGAGTCTGTGCCCGGGGAGTAGAAGACAATTTCTTCTTCTGGCCACTCAGGGTTGATGTCAGACCATTTCTTCGTTGTGCCGTCTTCGACCCAGATCTTCTTCAGGTCTTCGACTGTCAGTTCTGTCGCCCAGTCGTTCTCGGAGTTGACGACCACTGTCAGGCCATCGTAGGCGAGAAGGAATTCAGTGTAGTCGACGCCTGCTTCTTCAAGCTTCTGCTTTTCTTCGTCTTTGATCTCACGGGATGCGTTCGAGAAGTCGGTTTCGCCTGCGATGAACTTCTCCATTCCGCCACCCGTTCCGGATACGCCGACCGTTACCTGGACAGCAGTGCCGGTTGCGGAATATTCTTCGACGAGGGCTTCCATGATTGGCGCGACTGTACTCGAGCCATCGCCGGAAACTTCGCCTTCAACTGCTTCTTCGGAAGACTTATCTGCAGATTCGCTTGCCGTGCCGCTTTCCGCTGCCTGTTCTTCAGTTGCTTCATCTGTTGCTGCATCTTCTTCTGCGTCGCTGCCGCAAGCGCCGAGCAGCAGAGCCGAGGAGACGACAGTGAGTCCGAGATAGTGTTTCCAGCTTTTCATGTAAATGTTCCCCCTGTTAATCGTAGTCGTTTTGTTTACAGTCCCTACTTTATCAGCGGGTTATTGAGGGGAAATGAATAGAATGTAAAGGGTTTGTTAATGTAAAAATGAAGGGGGTTTACAAAGTTAACAGAGGACCGGGAAAAGGCGCCATGACCGCGTTTCGGGAATTCTGCCGATATTGGCGACATGCCTTAAGAAGGAGAGGACAAGGGTATGAACATGACTATCAGATTAGAATTCGGGTTTTACATAACAGGAAATATGAACTGTACGGCAAAAACAGCTCCATAGTCAGAAAGTCTAGCGTTCATAGAATGAACGATAGGTCCATAAGCCTTATTCCACTTCCTTGGCAGAGTAGCCATGGAAAAACAAAAGAGACTGATTCAGCTTTTGGAATCAGTCTCTTTCTTCTATACCAGACCGCCGCGGTCCAACCACCAGCTTTCCACAATCGGCTCCCCGTCAAGAGGCCGCTCCTGTTACGAACCTCTTTACTTTCAAGTTTCATATCCTGCACCTCCACTTCCTATAGTAGTAATCATTCAATTACAATATCGATGGTAATTATGCAAAGTCAGCTTTAGAGACATGCCAGCTAAACTGACCCCTTCCAGTCACGCAAAATTGAGCCTTTTCATAAGCCAGCAATCCGGTATGATAAGTCATATCTTTCAGAAAAGAAGGGGTCATCATGCAGAAAACACATCCGGTTTCCGTCACACGAAACAAAACCTACGATATGATCGTCTCCGGCATGCTCATCGCGCTTGTCTTTACCGCGACGCTGCTGCTCAACATCAAGCTTCCAATCACCGCGAACGGCGGACTCGTCCACCTCGGCACGGCCATGCTATTCATTTCTTCCATTCTGTTTGGTCCAAAAAAGGGCGCGATCGCAGGCGGTGTCGGGATGGGACTCTTCGACCTCGTCTCCGGCTGGACGCTGTGGGCTCCGTTCACACTGCTTACGCGTGGCCTGCAGGGCTACATCGTCGGGAAAATTGCATGGTCCGGCGGCCGTGAAGGCAAAAGCCCTGTCTTCAACACAATTGCCGCGATTGTCTCGCTGCCGTTCATGCTGGCGGGCTACTACCTGTGTGAAGCCGTCCTGTTCAGCAACTGGATCATTCCGGCTGCCTCGATCCCGGGCAACATCACCCAGAACGTTGTCGGCCTGATCGTTGCGATTCCGGTGTGTATCGCACTCAAGAACGTCCCTGCATTTAAATAATCGCAAAAAAGAGCGCCGTTCCGATTGGAACAGCGCTTTTTCTATGATCAGTTATGGACAGCTTCTTTTTCGTTTTCATTCAGGCCGAGCACTTCGGCTGTTTCCGAATGGACTTTCTCGAACACTTCCGGATTCTCCGAGAGTGAAATGCCGTAGGAAGGAACCATTTCCTTGATCTTCGGCTCCCATTCGCCGTACTGCTCAGGGAAGCAGCGCTCGAGGATTTCAAGCATGACATGGACTGCCGTGGACGCGCCCGGTGATGCGCCGAGAAGTGCCGCAACCGAACCATCCTGTGCCGTTACGACTTCCGTTCCGAACTGAAGTGTGCCCTTGCCGCCTTGCTCGGTGTCTTTGATAACCTGGACACGCTGGCCGGCGATGACGACATCCCAATCCTCGCTTTTCGCGTTGGGAATGAACTCGCGCAACACATCGATGCGCTGCTCCTGATTCAGCATCAGCTGCTCAATCAGGTACTTCGTCAGCTTCAGTTCCTTCGCGCCTGCCGACAGCATCGTCAGCAGGTTGTTCGGCTTCACGGACTTGACGAGGTCAAGATAGGAACCTGTCTTCAGGAACTTCGGCGAGAAGCCTGCATAAGGCCCGAAGAGAAGGGAGCGCTTGCCGTCGATATAGCGTGTGTCAAGGTGAGGCACAGACATCGGCGGCGCGCCGACCTTCGCCTTGCCGTATACTTTCGAACGGTGCTGCTCGATGACTTCCGGATTGTTGCAGACGAGGAACAGCCCGCTGACCGGGAAGCCGCCGATATGCTTGGATTCAGGAATGCCTGTTTTTTGGAGCAGGTGAAGACTGCCGCCGCCCGCACCGATAAAGACGAACTTCGCCGTGTGATACTCCAGCTTATTGCCGTCGAGGTCACGGACCTTTACTTCCCATTTATCGCCGGAACGGCGGATATCCTCGACACTGTGGCGGTAATCCACCGATACTTCCTGGCGCTGCAGATGATCGATCAGGACACGTGTAAGTTCGCCGAAGTTGACGTCTGTGCCGGAGTCGATTTTCGTTGCCGCTATCGGCTCGTTGACATCGCGGCCTTCCATCATCAGAGGAATCCATTCCTTCAGCGTCTCCGGTGAGTCGCTGAATTCCATTCCCCCGAACAGCGGATTGCCGGACAACGCTTCATAACGCTTTTTCAGGAAAGACACATTGTCTTCGCCTTCTACAAAGCTGATATGCGGAAGCGGCATGATGAACTTCTCAGGATCCTGGATCAGATTGTTCTTGACCAGGTGTGCCCAGAACTGACGGGAAAGCTGGAACTGCTCGTTGACGCGGATCGCTTTCTTCGTCTCGACTGTGCCGTCTTCTTTCTGGGGCGTATAGTTCAGCTCGCACAGCGCAGAGTGGCCTGTGCCCGCGTTATTCCATTCATTGGAGCTTTCTTCCCCCGGTTTATCCAGTTTCTCAAACACCTTGATCTTCATGTCCGGCGAGAGCTCTTTCAGCAAGGATCCCAAAGTCGCGCTCATGATACCGGCACCGATCAAAATCACATCTGTCTGCTTTTGCATGCTGCTCATGACAACCTTCCTTATCCCCTGGATTTATAATTTAATAACAGAGCTCCTGTTCCGGTGACCAATGGACACCGGCCGGGAACACATTTAGGTTTATTCTTAATCTTCATTATAGCATAGTTCGACAATTGACTTTCCTATTTACTGCCGATTGCATACAGTACAATTATACCTTTTTTGTGTATCAAGTCAGGCCTCCCGGGCCGAACAAGGAACACACCGCCTGAAATAGCATTCAACTGTACAGAATAGAAAAGGCTTTCATCCGCATGGTACGGATGAAAGCCGATAGAGACCGCACGAACGCGGACGGTGTTAAATTTTGATCGAAGCCTGGGAGTGTTTCTGATTACAATCCATCATTGTTGCGGTTCGTCTTTTTCATCTCAGCATCCCGCTCTTTACTGAAATCAGGCTCCTCACCAAATTCTGTGCTTAAATCCTGGTTGGAGATTCTTGACGGACGCTCACTGGTAACGGTATCCATCTCTTCGCCCGGCTTAAACAACAGACCGATACAGATCAGGGCACTGATCCCGACAAGACCATAAACGACTCTCGATAAGAATGCATCTTGACCGCCAAACAAGCTTGCAACTAAATCAAACTGAAACAACCCAATCAATCCCCAGTTTATGCCGCCGATAATGAGGAGAGCCAGCGCAATCCGTGAAAGCATGCTCATACTTTAAGTCCTCCTTCCTGACTCGTATTTATCCTTTACCGAAACCCATTTTTAATACATATTTAATCGTGAAGAGAAGTACTCAAATGAACATTTTTATTTGAAATGATCCACTTTCGAGCCGGTTCTCAGGACCGCTCTGTAATCAAAATTTGTGATTCACCCGTAAAACAACGTATAGTAAGCATCAAACCAAACAATCCTCTGATAAAGGATGTGCACACATGCGGATCAATAAATACATCAGTGAATCGGGAAAAACATCCAGACGGGGTGCCGATAGGCTCATTGAAGAAGGACGGGTGACGATCAACGGTAAACGTGTCTCGATCGGCACTCAAGTCGAACCCGGTGATGATGTCCGGGTGGACGGGAACCCCGTCCGTGTAGCAAGAAACAATGTCTATCTTGCCCTGAATAAACCGGTAGGCATTACGAGTACAACTGAAAAGAGTGTTAAAGGAAATATTGTCGATCTGGTCAATCATCCATTAAGAGTGTTTAATATCGGTCGCCTTGATAAAGATTCGGAGGGCCTGATTCTTCTTACGAATGATGGCGATATCGTCAATGAAATCCTCCGCTCCGAAAACAGGCATGAAAAAGAATACATCGTTTCAGTGGATAAACCGATCAACCCTGAATTCCTGAAGAACATGGAAGAGGGCGTCAAGATACTGGGGACCAAAACACTTCCGTGCAAAACAGAACAATTATCAAAATACGATTTCAAAATCATTCTGACACAGGGGCTGAACCGACAGATCCGCCGCATGTGCGAAGCGCTGGGATACGAAGTGTACCGCCTGCAGAGAATCCGGATCATGAACATCCATCTGGGCAACCTCCCTCCCGGACAATGGCGGGACCTGTCCAAAAAAGAAAAGACTGCATTATTCAGAGAACTGAACTACGAGCCCAGAGAGTGGTAATGGCCGCAGAACAAAAAAGATCATCAGATTCTTGTCCAATGTAATGGACAGATCTGATGATCTTTTTATTTTTAACTCCTGAAGTTATTCCCTGTGCAAGCGGTCTAAAGCCTGGTATTCCTTCATGTAGGGACCGTCATCTGCTACGGCTGAATGGTATAAGGCTTTAATGGCCAAGTTCTTCTCAAGGCCCATTTCGACCTTAATTTTCTTCATCTCATCATGCAGTTCACGGTGCTGGTTGATCAGTTTTGTCATGACGGTTTTGTTATATCTCATTTGGTCACATCCTCGTGTATATTTGTAACACCGTTTAGCAAAATGACCTTTAATTTGGTTATTTAGCTTCTGGACTTTAACTTAACTCAGAATAAATGCCTTTTTCGCAGTTTTTCCAATGATATTGGTACCAATTCCGTCAACTGTTCCACCAATGACGCCCCCGACTAAAGGTACCACCTTCCCTAAGTTAACAACTGCAATCATCCTGATTTGCACATAAGTGATTAAAACAATATTGGCTGGTAGTGCTATAGGCAATGTGATCACCCCACCTAAACCTGTTAACAATCCACTGGTTGCACATTTTGTATTTCGCGTGCGAATTAAGCTATTAATTGCCTTGTCTAAGGAATCATGTTTCCAAACGGGAATTTCTATAACATTATTTTAGTGAACATACAGACAGTAAGTTAGTGAAGCGGAATAATTTCATTGCCTCTTTCGTAAGTAGTTACTTATGATATGGCTCATTCTTCATAATCCGGAATGCTCTATAGACCTGCTCCATCAGCACCAGTTTCATCAGCTGGTGGGGGAAGGTCATTTTGGAGAAGCTGAGCTTATCGTCGGCACGCTTGAGGACTTCATCATGCAGGCCGAGGGAGCCGCCAATGATAAATATGACTTTGCTCTTGCCGTAGGTCATGAGGGATTCAAGGTTTGCCGCAAGCTCTTCCGATGAGCGTTGCTTTCCTTCGATGGCGAGTGCGATGACATGCGCATCCGCAGGGATCTTCGACAGGATCCGTTCTCCCTCTTTTTTCTTCACCATTTCCATCTCCGCGTCACTCAGCTGCTCGGGTGCTTTTTCGTCCGGTACTTCAGCCAACTGGATTTTCGCATAGGAACGCAGCCGTTTTTCATACTCTTCGATACCCATTTTAAGATACTTTTCTTTGAGCTTTCCGACTGTAACAATTGTAATATTCACAGCTTGTCCACCTTTATCAAATCGGTTGTACACAGGAATTATGCACATATCCACAGCTGAAATCAAGATATGGGGGGCGACTGCATGTTCGATACCACATATACTGCAGCCTGTTGGCAATAATCACAGGATGTGGATAACTCCTCTCCTTTGTTCATGGTTTCCATGATCGGGAATGCTTCCGTTTCGGCAGTGACTTCGTCCAAAGCCCGGTATACATGGGTTTCGCAAGCTTTTTTTGTGACCGTTTCCATTTAAAATCCTCCTTTCACCCTCCAGAAAGTTATAAACATTTGCATATAGTTATCCACATTAGTGGACAATTGCAATTATTCCTCCAAGAAACACAGGCAGCCGGTTGAAATCTTCCCGAGCTGCCCCTTGTGGATAGTTATATTTGTAACACTAGACCAAAATTTCAGTTATTTAGTTGCAAGTTGCTAGAAATTGATCTCGATATCCTTTGCTTCTCCGCCCCTGTAGACCTCGAGCTCAACCGTGTCTCCCTGTTTCACCTCATTATACAAGTACTTCCTCAAATCGATCAAATTCGCGATGCGTTCACCGTCCATCGCCGTGATCACATCATATTGGCGGAGTCCCGCTTCCTGTGCCGGGGAGCCTTGCATCACCTGGTCGACGACGACGCCTTCCGTCACATCTTCCGGAAGGTTCAGTTCCTGTTGCTGATAAACAGCCGGGATATCCATCAGATCAAACAGGGTGACACCCATCTGAGGACGGCGGACCTCTCCGTGCTGTTCCAGGTCCTCGATGATCGGCACCGCGGAATTGATCGGGATGGCCAGGCCAATCCCTTCGACCGATGCTTCCGCAATCTTCATCGAGTTGATTCCGATCAGTTGGCCGTTCAGGTCGACAAGCGCGCCACCGGAGTTGCCCGGGTTGATGGCGGCGTCTGTCTGAAGGACTTCGGCGTTCCAGTCTACCGACTGGTCACCATTCAGATCAACCGGAATGGACCGCTCCTTTCCTGAGATGACGCCGACTGTCACCGAACCGGAAAAGCCCAGGCCAAGCGGGTTCCCGATGGCGATTGCAGTCTGTCCGCGCTTCAGCTTATCGGAATCACCGAATTCGATCACATCCTGAACGGCGGCATCTTCCATTTCGACAACTGCCAGATCGGTCCAAATATCCGCTCCAAGCAGCCTGGCGGCAACTTTTGTGCCATCTTCAAGTGTGATTTCAATCTGTGACGCTCCCTCGACAACATGATTGTTCGTCACGACATACGCTTTGCCGCCTTCCTTCTTATAGATGACCCCGGAACCGACTCCGGCCGGGACCGTTTCTTCGGAGCCTGTCCAGTAATTCCCCGCTGTCTGGAGATTGGTCACCCCGACAACAGCGGCGGATGCCTCCTCGACTGCCCCGACGATGCCATCCTGCAGTTTAAGCGCCGTGTCGGGCGCCGCGTTGCCATTTCCGCTTCCGTCTCCTTCTGCCGACTCTGTATCCGCTACGGTATTAATATTGTTTTCTTCGCCATCCGCTTTCTGTTCGGGAGCAAGACAGCCCTGCAGGAGCAGAGCCGCCGACAGGATGCCTGCCGTACCCGCAAAACGCAGTCTCCGCCTTCCCGGTTCCATAGTCGTCATCCGATTCATCCTCTCTTATCACATATACGGTTAATCTACCCGATTGGAGGAAATCGAACACAGCAGGATCAGATACGTCTGACGAACACAAAAAACCCGCCCCATAACGGGACGGATCCGATTCAGACCATGACCAGTTCGGTCGGTGCTTCGGCATCGGTGTCATACAGATGCACGAATTCGCCGGGCCGGATGCCGCAGGTTTCAAGCGTCTGCGCCACACTCATTCTTGCCAGGTCCTTCATATTATTGTCCTTCGACAAGTGGGAAAGGTAGATGCGTGTCTCTTTCTGCTCCACGACCTCGCTCATGGCGACCGCGGCATCCTCATTGGACACGTGGCCGACATCGCTCAGGATACGCCGCTTCACATTCCATGGATAGCGCCCCATCTGGAGCATACCGACGTCGTGGTTGCTCTCAAAGACGAAAGCGTCAGAACCGGAGATCCAGCCCTTCATCCGGTCGCTCACGTAGCCTGTATCTGTGATGAGGGCAAGCTTTCGGCCGCCGTCATGGAACACATAAAACATCGGGTCCGCTGCATCATGTGAAACCGCGAACGACTGGATGTCGAGGCTGCCGAATGACTTGACCGTTTCCATGTCAAACATGAAACGCTGATCGGACGGAATTTCGCCGACCAGGCCGTCCATCGCTTTCCATGTCTTTTCGTTGGCGTACACAGGCACGCCGTACTTTCTGGCAGCCACGCCCAGGCCCCTGATATGGTCGCTGTGTTCATGGGTGACGAAGATGCCGTCAATCTGTTTCATGCTGCGGCCGATTCCCCCGAGGAGTCCCTCGAGCTTTTTGGCGCTCAGCCCCGCATCCACAAGAAAGGCATGTTCGTCATTTTCTATATAAATGGAATTTCCTGTACTGCCGCTGGCCAATACACTGAATCTCACGTTTCGGCCTCCTACTGTTCTTCTTTGATGACTGGTTCGGAAAGTTTATCGAGAACCTTGCCGTCCACTGCGTTGACGAAGTGGTCAGCCGATGTGCCATCTTCCAATTCTATATGAATATGCCAGGTCGGTGCAAACACCTGTGTCTGGGTAAGCTGGACAATCGGCGAGTAGCCTAATTCCACATCGGTGATATTGGAACCGGGTTTCAGGACACCGGACGACCGGTACAGCGCATTGATCGCCTGAATTGGCGAATAAAGATCTTTCTCCACATCAAACTCCACCAGATTGTGGACCATCGTCTGCTCGTAGCCGGTGGCTTCCCGGTCTTCGTTCCACTGTACAATCAGTGTCGAATTTTCATTGTAATAGATTGTGCTGCCGTCATACTTCTGGAAGAAAGTCGCTGTCCGCTTTTCCTGATCAATTTCCCAAAGTGTATAGTCCTCGCCCTGCGGCACGTACTTCTCCAGGAAATCTTTAAAGCTCAGCTTGCCGTCGCCGTCCTCCAGACTGAAAGGCTCATCCAGCTCGGAAACGAGCCTATGTTCGTCAATGATCCGGGGGGTTTGGCCGGACAGCTCCCTCAATTCTGCGGGATCGACCGGCTCCAGTTCGCCGGAAACATTAGATGCCATCTTGATCTCCGGGAGTTCTCCGTAGGTGATATCATCCCCGCTCAGACGGTCTTCAATGCTGTCTTTCCCGAGCACTTCCAGCTTGTCGAACCCATTGATCCGGTTCATATACAGCGAGAACAGGAAGACGTTCAGGATGGCGAATACGACGATGAAAATTGTCTTTGTCTTATTCCAGTCCACCCATGCCACCTCCCGTTCCGGCTTTCTTCACGGATTGCCATTCCCCGTCTTCCTCGTAGAACCAAGCCGGTTCCAGCGTGTACGTGTTATTCGCTTCATCTCGGCGGAGATCGTAGCCACGGACAATCTCCCCTACTTCGGCGAAGTCGACGCTTTCTTCGGCACGGAGTTTTTCCGCCACATCCGTCCCCGGCAGAAGGACTTTTTCAGTCTCCTCGGGCAAAGGATTCGCCAGCACGTAGTAGGGACGTGAGTAGCGGACAACCCTGCCGTCACCCCAAACTTGGGTGATATCGGTCCATGTCATCGTCTTGTCGCTAAAGACCGGGTAACCATCGACGATCAGCTGGTATTTGATCAGCTTGCGGATCGGATCCATGTAGGAAAGGACAAATTCATTAGTCCAGCCGCTATGGCCGTTGACATAATCCAGACTGTCGAGAAGCAGCTCACTCGGTATCGAGACGCCCTGGCTCTCGGCCTTCGTGTCTGTGAAACTCAATGTCCTCAGCTGCGTGTCGACAGTCATCTGGCGTTCAATGTCATAATAGATCTCCTTGTGCTCGCCGGACCTCTCCCGCTCGACAAGACTCGGATCGGGGAAGAGCGCATTCCTGAACTCGGCTGGGCTGACCTCCTGCTGCTGCTGGATAAAGGTCAGGTTGCTGATCGGCTTGCTTTCCGCCGGCACATAAAGATTCAGGGCCTCCTCCCGCTCTACCACGGCATACGGCTCAAACGCTTCCGCCCCGGCCGTCAGACTTTTCAGCCGTTCACCGTCTATCTCTGTTGCCTGGGCAGTGAATCTGCGCCCGCCCTCCCTTCCGATAAAGTGGACAAGGCCTCTGTCCGACTCTGTTTCGATGACAATCCGGCTGAAGCTCGCTTCATTCGTTACCGGCTCGCCGAATCGGAACAGATTGTCCGCGACCCCGAACGGTATGGGGGACCGGAAAAAGAGCGTGATGCGCTCCGGATGATCAACCATACTGTTGACTTCATCAACGGTCACTTCCGGGTCGGCTTCCTGCAGATTTCTGAACGACCATGTCGACATGAAGTCCACCATCGTTTTGATATTTTCCCTGTCCGTGGTGCCGGTCATCCGGTCCCCGGAGTTGGTAATCAGCTTATACGGAAGGATGACATCACTCAGCTTCAGTTTCTCCGCGATGGCGACCTCTACGGCCGGCGCCTGTTCGATCGGCTGGTAATTTGGCCTGAACGTCCAGATCGAGAATGTCAGCGTGATGCTCAGAAGAATGAGCAGAATGAGTACTGCCGTCTTGATAGGCTCTATATATTTCAATCCCATTCACCCGCCTCTTCAACCTCGAATGGAAGCGTGAAGAAGATCGTCGTGCCCTTGCCTTCCTCACTCTCCGCCCAGATATGGCCGCCGTGCGCCTGGATCATTTCCTTGGCGATGGCAAGCCCCAGCCCGGTGCCGCCCATTGCTCGTGAACGGGCCTTGTCGGCGCGGTAGAACCGCTCGAAAATCCGCTTCACATTCGATTCCGGAATACCCATCCCTTCGTCGGACACCGCTATCTTGATATGGTCATCCTCCGCCTGGACGGTAAACCGGACATTGCCTCCGTCCGGTGAGTACTTCAGGGCATTGGAGATGATGTTGTCGATGACTTGGGTCATCTTGTCCATGTCGAGCTCTGTATAGAGCGGTCCTGGCGGAATCAGCCTGACGAACTGTACGTCGTTGGATTTCATGAGCTCGAATCGGTCGATGATCCGGTGGAAGAACTTCACAAAGTCGACGATGTCGGTGTTCAGCTCATACTCGCGGCTATCCATGCGTGACAGCTGCAGAAGGTCCGTGACGAGTCGGATCATCCGCTCCGTCTCGGTCTGTGTGACGTGCAGGAAGGAAGGTGCGATCTCCTCGTCTTTCCACGCGCCGTCAGCCAGCGCCTCGAGATAGCTCCTCATTGAGGTGAGCGGGGTGCGCAGCTCATGCGATACGTTGGAAACGAATTCCCGGCGCTCCATCTCGATTTTCTCCTGCTCGGTGATATCATGCAGGACAACGATCAGGCCATTCACAAACCCGGTTTCCTTCTGGATCACGGAGAAGTTCGCCCGCAGGATATAGGGCCCCTCCGCGTTGCTGAAGTCGATCGTGATCGGATCCTGCATATCGACGAGGTCCTCGAAGGTTTGCTCCTGCTCAAGTCCGAGCACGGCCGGCACGGGACGGTTCAGCACATGTTCCCGTGGGACGCCCAGCATATCGAGGGCCGTGTCGTTGATCAGGATGATGCGCCCTTTCCGGTCGGTCGAAATGACTCCGTCGGTCATATTGGACAGGACCGACGCCAGCTTCCTCCGCTCGGACTCCGTCGAAGACTGTGCTTCCTGGAGTCTTGTCGTCAGATGGTTGAACGCCTTCGCCAGGTCACCGATCTCATCCTGGCCGTATACCCGTACCTTCCGGGCGAAGTTCCCTTTTGCCATGGCGCTCGCCTGCTTGGTCATGTCGGCGATCGGGCGGGTGATCGTCTGGGCAAGGAGGATGCCCAGGATCACGGTGATCCCGAGGGAAAAGGCAGTCCCGCCGGCAAGGATCTGGTTGATGTCGTTGATCTGGCCGAACACCTTCTCAATGTCCGACTGGATGTACACGGATGCGATTACTTCGTCCCCGGAAACAACCGGCATCGCCAGCCCCCAAATCCGGCGCTGCGAAGGTTCATCCAAATAGGTTTTGCTGAATTGGGTACCTGACTGGATAGAATTCCGGACGAGTTCGTCCGCTGTTCGCTGGTTGACAAGATGCTGGTTTTCATATTCCGATGTGGCGAGAATCCGCATCTTGGAGTCGATGACTCTCACTTCGATAATATCATCGGAGGAAAAACCGGAAAGGACCGTATGGAGACTCTCCTCCGGGGAGGGGTCTTCCTCGGTCCTTTGCCGTGTCAATTCCTCCCTGACACTGAATACCAGGAGGTTCACCCGGTCCTCGATTGATTCCTCGAAGTTTTCCTTGAGCGTCTTCTCGAGTTCCTGGGCAAAGTAGATACCGATGACCTGCATCGCGATCAGGATGAGAAGAACGTACATCAGTACAAACTTCAGATGAATGGACCGGAAAAAGCTGACTTTCTGCATCAAAGGTTACTCCTGTTCCGGATTTCTCAGGTAATAGCCAACACCGCGTCTTGTCACAATCCATGCCGGATGGCTCGGGCTGTCCTCGATTTTCTCGCGGAGGCGGCGGATCGTCACGTCGACGGTCCGGACATCACCAAAGTAGTCGTAGCCCCAGACTGTCTGGAGCAGGTGTTCACGCGTCATCACCTGGCCAATGTGCTTCGATAGATAGTGAAGCAGTTCGAATTCCCTGTGCGTGAGCTCGATCTGCTCGCCGCGCTTCTGGACGAGGTACGCGTCAGGCTGGATCGTCAGATGCCCGATGGTAATGTCATTGGACACTTCCTCTTCCGTATCTGCAGGAGCAGCCTGGTGGCGCCGCATATTGGCTTTTACGCGCGCGATCAGCTCGCGGGTACTGAACGGCTTGGTGACATAGTCATCCGCTCCGAGCTCAAGTCCGAGGACTTTGTCGATTTCGGAATCCTTCGCTGTCAGCATGATGATCGGGAAATCATATTTCTTCCGCAATTCACGGCATACTTCCATGCCATCCTTTTTGGGCAGCATGATATCGAGCAGCGCAAGATCAGGCACGGTTTCTTCAACTTTTGCCAGCGCCTCTTCACCGTCATATGCCGTAATGACGTTATAGCCCTCTTTTTTCAGATTGAACTGGAGGATGTCCGCAATTGGCTTTTCATCATCCACTACAAGAATCGTCTTGTCCATGATGGTCTTCCCTTCTCGTTATCAGGTCAATGCCCGTTTCCTTTATGCTATCACGAGATTGCAAGTTCCGCATCTTTGCGGTGCAGGTCTCAACCTATTTATATACCCTCCGGAATGAATTACGGTAAGCGGTGCAGCATCTGTCGAATCCGGGAAATAATTGCCTTATTTCCCGGGCAATAATCGCCTCCGGACGACATATTTCCCGAGAATATGCCGTGAAATATTTAGTCTTAAAAAAACGGCAGGCCCCCCGGCCTGCCGTCCTCCATACGATTACCGCTTTAGCACAGTTAGCGGATTGATGAGTTCCCCGTTTTTGCGCACTTCGAAGTGAAGGTGCACGCCGGTGGAATTTCCTGTGTTGCCCATTACGCCAAGTTTCTGGCCTTGGAGAAGCTTTTGGCCCGGTTTGACGCTGATCGACGATAGGTGGGCATACAGTGTCGTATAGCCGTTTCCGTGGTCGACGACGACCCGGTTTCCGAATCCTCCTTGAGTACCGGTCGCCTTGACGGTTCCCGCGTCAGATGCAAGGATGTCCATACCAGACGGGCGGGCGATGTCAATACCGTTGTGCTGGCGGCCCCAGCGAGGCCCCTTCTTGCTCGAGATATACCCGCCCTGCGCAGGCCATGCAAAGTGCCCTGTGGCAGCGCCAGGCACGGCTTTTGTACCGTTCAGGATAATTTCATCCACCGGTTCCTCGACAACTTTGTCTTCAAGCACTTCCTCGGACATTTTCTTCCCGTTCACTGTCTCAGTGACCGTCAGCATCTCTTTCCTGCCGTCTTTTCCCGCCTGGGAAACCTTATTCTGGCCCTTCAGGATGTTCGGGTCATCTTTAGCGACCTTCTTGTGGGCGATCGCGGTGGCTTCCTTGTGTTTCCGCGACACTGTGACCTCCACGTACGGTTCGTCAACGAGGATTTTCACGGAATCACCCGGAACGAGATCAGCCTGTTGATCCATTTCCGGATTCAGTTCAATGAGCTGCTCCAGATCCATGCCGTGCATTTCTGCGACCGATCCGGGAGTATCGCCTTCTGCAGCTGTGTAGTCCTGCTCGACAGGTCTTCCGGAAAGCAGAAGGTCGAGTGCCTCCTCTTCCGTCATGATGTTATCCGGAGCGGTATAAACCTCCTTGGCCTGAAGATCAGCTTTCAGGGACAGATCCGTCACCACTGTCTGTCCTGCTTCAGGCTCCGGAAAATCGCCGTCTTCCCGTGCGGCTTCATAGCCGTCCAGTTCTTCCTCTGTCATATGGGTCAGCTTGACGCCGCGGATCACCCGTTCGAATGCCCCGGTATCCTTCAGGTGAAACAAGGTGTCATCACCTATTCGGACAGCGACCGACTGCGCTTCGACGGCAAGTGACTCTCCCAGAGTTTCCTTCACGGTTTCCTCATCTGCCGTTTCGGGATTTCCGAACACTTTCTCTTTAACGACATTCAGTTCCCTGCCAACGACCAGATCAAGGTCTTCGTGGGCTGCTTCAGCCTCGGCCTTTTTCTCATCCACCGCATGGTTGACGACTTCCGGGCTTTTGACGGTCCCGATATATTCACCATTCTCATAAACATGATACTGATCATGCAGGCTTTCCTTTGCGAAGCCCGTCCCGGTGAAGAGAAGGGATCCCATAAGTACAGCCAACGAAACTTTCCTGATTTTCCCCGTCCTCTTCCGTCCAGTGGATGGAGAATTTCCTCGGGTATTATCTGTGTTTCCTGTCATCTCATTCCCTTGTCCTTTCTAGGTTTCTCTATCTATATCTCTGTATTTATAATCTCAGCCTTAGCTACTTTAACAGTTCATATATATAGGAACAAGAAATATGGGTCGTTTGTAATGCAAATGTAAAACGGGACCCAATACCCAGTGGACATTCCAGAATATTCGTCTATTATTTCGGTGAAATGACAAGCGTAACGAACAAATCAAAGCTGATAAGGTGCCAATTTCCTTCTGCTCATGCAAGAAACGGCAAAAACCGCTCTCCGGAATGGAGAGCGGCGGCTGCTGAAATAACACGATTACCAGATTGTAGCGGAGGGCCCGAGACTCCTGCGGGAACAGCGGGCCAGGCGAGACCCCGCAGGACGAAGTCCGAGGAGGCTTGCGGGCCGTCCGCGGGCTAGCGGGCGCTGTCAAGAAGAACGGGGTCTGTGACCAGAGCTCCGCTTTGGTCGGCCTGTAGCGAAAACCAGTCTTTCTCTTTATATAGCCTTAGCGCCAGACGCTCTTGATGATATTGGTCTGCGTGCGGTCAGGACCGACCGAGAAGATGGAGATCTGGACGCCTGTCAGCTGAGCGATCCGCTCCAGATAATGGCGTGCATTCTCCGGAAGCTCGTCAAGAGAACGAACACCCGTGATATCCTGGCTCCAACCCGGCATCTCTTCATAGACCGGCTCGCAGTCGTCCAGCACCCGGAGGTTCGCCGGGTATTCGGTGATCAGTTCGCCCTTATAGCGATAGGCCGTGCAGATCTTGACGGTATCCAGACCTGTCAGAACATCGATGGAGTTAACCGTCAGATCGGTCAGCCCGCTCACACGGCGCGCATGGCGGACGACGACACTGTCGAACCAGCCGATGCGGCGCGGACGGCCCGTTGTTGTGCCGTATTCCTTGCCCACTTCACGGATGCGGTCGCCGACTTCATCGAACAGTTCAGTCGGGAACGGCCCATCGCCGACACGTGACGTGTAAGCCTTGCAGACACCGACGACATGGTCGATTTTCGTCGGGCCGACACCTGCGCCGATCGTGACACCGCCGGCAACCGGGTTCGACGAGGTGACAAACGGGTACGTCCCCTGGTCGATGTCGAGCATGACGCCCTGCGCGCCTTCGAAGAGGACACGGCGGCCGTCGTCCAATGCATCGTTCAGCACTTTCGATGTATCCGTCACATACTGTGCGATCTTCTGCCCGTACTCGTAGTACTCGTCGAGGATATCTTCCACTTTGAAGCCTTCCGTCTCATAGAACTTCTCAAGAAGACGGTTTTTCTCCTTGAGGTTACGGGTCAGCTTCTCTTCGAAGACTTCCTTATCAAGAAGGTCGGCGATCCGGATGCCGATCCGTCCGGCCTTGTCCATATAGGCCGGACCGATTCCCTTTCCGGTCGTGCCGATCTTGTTGTCTCCCTTGCGGAGTTCCTCGACTTCATCCAGCTTGATGTGGTAGGGCAGGATGACGTGCGCCCGGTTCGAGATGCGGAGGTTCTCCGTCTCGACTCCGCGGGCATGGAGCCCTTCCAGCTCGGTGACAAGCGCCTTCGGGTCGACAACCATCCCGTTGCCGATAACCGAAATTTTATCCTTGTAGAAAATTCCCGACGGAATCAGGTGAAGCTTATACGTCTCTCCGCCGAAAATGATCGTATGGCCTGCGTTGTTTCCGCCCTGATAACGGGAGATGACCTCCGAGTTTTCCGACAGGAAATCGGTGATTTTCCCTTTTCCTTCGTCTCCCCACTGCGTTCCGACTACCACCACTGATGGCATAGATCTGCACCTCCGATGGACGGCCTGTTGTTCACGTCCGATTTCAAACAGATATAGTGTACCAATGATCCGGTAACGGGTCAAGAAAAACCCGAACGCACAGATGCACTCCAGCATCGAACGTTCGGGTTTTAAAGTTATGCCGGTGGTGCCTCATGTTGGCTCCAGTCGACATTGACGAATTTGTTGTATTCCTTCACAAATGCGAGTTTTACCGTACCGGTCGGGCCATTCCGCTGCTTCGCGACGATGATTTCAATCATGTTCTGGTCTTCGGTCTCTTTGTCATAATAATCCTCGCGGTAAAGGAATGAGACGATATCGGCATCCTGCTCGATCGAACCCGATTCACGCAGGTCGGACATCATCGGGCGCTTGTCCTGCCGCTGCTCGACGCCACGCGACAGCTGCGACAGGGCAATGACAGGCACTTCCAGTTCCCGGGCGAGGCCTTTGAGCGAGCGGGAGATTTCCGAGACTTCCTGCTGGCGGTTCTCGCCGGGTTTGCCGCTGCCCTGGATCAGCTGAAGGTAGTCGATCATGATCATGCCAAGTCCGTGTTCCTGCTTGAGCCGGCGGCATTTGGAGCGGATTTCGCTCACACGTATGCCGGGTGTATCATCGATGAAGATGCCGGCGTTCGACAAACTTCCCATCGCCATCGTGAGCTTCCGCCAGTCTTCGGCTTCCAGTGCCCCCGTCCGCAGCACCTGCGCGTCAATATTCCCTTCCGCACAGAGCATCCGCATGACCAGCTGGTCAGCGCCCATCTCGAGGCTGAAGATGGCGACATTCTCGCCGGCTTTCGTCGCCACGTTCTGTGAGACGTTCAGCGCGAATGCCGTCTTACCGACAGACGGACGGGCTGCAACGATGATCAGGTCGTTGCGCTGGAAACCTGCTGTGATGTGGTCGAGGTCACGGAACCCTGTCGGAATACCGGTGACCTCGCCTTTCCGTGTATGGAGCAGTTCAATATTGTCGTAGGTCTGGACGAGGACATCCTTGATGTGCTTGAAGTCACCCGCATTTTTCCGGCTGGCAACCTCCATCATCTTCTTCTCGGCCTCTGCAAGCACCGCATCGACCTCATCCTCACGGGTGAAGCCGTCTTCGACAATGCCCGTCGCAGTCCGGATCAGCCTCCGGAGAAGTGCCTTCTCCTCAACGATTTTCGCATAATAAGCAACGTTCGCCGCTGTCGGTACGGCATTGGCAATCTCGGTAAGGTAAGAGATGCCCCCGACGTCCTCAAGCTCTTTTTTTGCCGAAAGTTCCTCGGTGACGGTAACGACGTCAATTGCCTGGCCGCGGTCGCTGAGGGTCACCATTGTCCTGAAGATTTTCTGGTGGGAGACCCGGTAGAAATCTTCAGGCACGAGCGTCTCCGCCGCCGTGATGAGCGCCTGCGGCTCGAGGAAGATCGCCCCGATCACCGACTGTTCGGCTTCGTTGTTGTGTGGCGGGATGCGGTCAAACTGCTGTTCCATTCCGTTCTCTCCTTATTCTTCCGTCACGTGCACCTTGAGCGTCGCAGTGACGTCCGGATGGAGCTTGATCGGAACATTGGTGTAGCCGAGTGCGCGAATGGCATCCGGAAGGTCCATCTTCCGCTTGTCGATCTTGATGCCCTGCTGCTTTTCAAGCGCCGAAGCGATCTGCTTCGTCGTGATCGAGCCGAACAGCCGGCCGCCCTCACCCGATTTCGCCTTGAGCTCAACCGTCAGCTGCTCGAGTTGGCCCTTCAGGTTATTTGCATCGGCCAGTTCTTCGGCAGCATCCTTCTCGGCACGTTTTTTCTGGCCTTCGAGCTTGCTCATATTCGCTGCTGTCGCTTCGACGGCGACATTGTTCTTGAACAGGAAGTTCTGTGCGTAACCGACGGAGACTTCCTTGATGTCTCCTTTTTTAGCCTTGCCTTTTACGTCTTTGAGGAAGATTACTTTCATTCTTCTGTTCCCCCTTCTGTCATTTCATATATCGTATCTGTCAGCATGGCCAGTGCCTCACTGACAGAGTCCGTATCGAGTTGTGCCGCTGCATTGGTGAGGTGTCCGCCTCCGCCAAGCCTTTCCGCGATCAGCTGGACATTCAGGTCTCCTAGAGAACGTGCGCTGATGCCGACCCGTCCTTCAGGCCGGAGCGCCACGACAAACGACGCGACGACGCCCTTCATCGTGAGCAGCGTATCCGCTGTCTGGGCGACGAGGACCGGACTGTGCACCTGGCCATCGGCTCCGTGCGCAATGGCAATGCCGCCCTCGAGAATATCCACCGTCCGGATGATGTCCGCCCGTTCCAGATACGTGCCGATGTCTTCCCTCATGAACCGCTGGATCAGAACCGTATCTGCTCCGTTAGAACGGAGGTAGGAAGCCGCCTCAAATGTACGGGAGCCCGTCCTGAGTGTAAAGCTCTTCGTATCGACGACGATGCCGGCCAGCATCGTGGTGGCCTCGAGCGGCAGAATTTTTTCGCCCTTCGGCTGGTATTCAAGGAGTTCTGTTATAAGTTCAGCCGTCGAGGATGCATACGGCTCCATATAGACGAGCAAAGTATCTTCAATGAATTCCTCACCGCGCCGGTGATGGTCGATGACGACTGTTTTTTCCGCCTTGCCCAGGAGCCTTTCGTCTACGACGAAATTTGGACGGTGCGTATCTACGATGACGAGGAGTGTCCGGTCCGTGATGATGCCAAGTGCATCATCCGGCGTGATAAAGTGCCGGTACAGGTCCGGCTCCGAGCGGATTTCTTCCATGAGGCGGAGAACGCTTGCGTCAAGCTCGTCCGGATTGATGACGACATAGCCTTCGACGCCGTTGAGATGCGCCATCCTGCGCACGCCGACAGCCGCCCCGATGGCATCCATGTCGGGCAGCTTGTGGCCCATGATGACCACTTTGTCGCTTTCCTGGATCAGGTCGCGCAGTGCATGTGAGATGACGCGCGCACGGACCCGCGTACGCTTCTCGACGGGATTTGTCTTGCCTCCGTAGAATTTGACACGGCCGCTCGGCTGCTTGATCGCCACCTGGTCGCCTCCGCGCCCGAGGACGAGATCAAGGCCCGACTGGGCGAGTTCCCCCAGCTCCGGGAGAGAAGCGGAGTCAGCTCCGATTCCGATGGAGAGGGTGAGTGCCGAGCTTTCCCTTGCCGTCTCTTCACGGATTGAATCGAGAACGCGGAACTTGTCTTTCTCGAGATCGTGGAGGATCGACTCGTTCAGGACGGCGAGGAAACGGTCAGAGCTGAACCGTTTCACATAAATGCCGTATTCGGCGCCCCAGTCGTTGATGCGGGTGGTCACCAGGCTGTTCAGCCTGCTTTTCGTCTGGTCGTCCATGCCGGAGGAAAGCTCGTCATAGTTATCAACCAGAATCATGCCGAGCACAGTCCGGTCGGCATAGTAAAGCGTTTCGATTTCCAGCTGTTCGGTGATGTCGAACAGATAGAACAGCTTTTCATCCGGCTTGTAGATGACCTTGTATTTCCGGTTGCCGAGGGAGAGAACCCCTTCATGATCGGCTCCGTCCTTGATGAAGGTCTTGAAATCCTCAGACAGCCCGAACAGCTCCTCGCCGATGAGCGTGTCGTGCTCAAGCAGCTGGGACATGTAGGGGTTTGCCCACTCGATCGTGAACTGGTCGTTAATGAGGATGATGCCGATCGGCATTTCGAGGAGTGCTTCCTCGCCGACCTTCTTCATCCGGACGGACAGGTTCTCGATATGCTTTTCGGTCTCCGCATAGGTCCTCGCTTCCATCCGCCAGGCGGCTGCAAGTGCGAGGACGGCGACGATCAGCCATGCGACGGCCGCCCATTGATTATAAATCCAGATCGGGACGGTCGCCCCGAGAAAAAGCACCGTCAGGACCGCAAGCGGTGTCCGTATCGGCCGTTGTCTGAAAAAACTTCCCATTCGTCAGCCACTCACTTTCCTTTGCTTCCTGTAATGAATCCCCTCAGCTTGAAGCCGATGTCGATGATCCCGAGCAAAGAGATGATCGGGAACAGCAGCGGCGCCAGGAAGACCGCGAACAGGAGGAGCCAGCCCGGTTTGCCGGAGGCATGGAGGAGATACGCGATCAATGACAGACCCTGCAGGAAAAAGAGCGTGCGCAGGATCAGCATCGCATTCATGACGATCAGATAGCCCGTCGATCCGGGCTCGAATTCACCGATCAGTGACGCGACCAGCACGATGACATAGTAGAGGAGGAGAACCGCAGGCAGCCTCATGTCACGGAACCTGGAAAACTTCGGCACCGCCGTACCCAGCTTCCGCATAACCGGGAAGAGGATGGCAAGCGTCACGAAAGCGGTCCCGTACGAAACGAAGATGAATGCGGACGGGATGAGCGTTTCCACCTGCAACAGAGCAACGGAAACCATCTCATCATATTCTGCCGGCTTCTGGCCCATGCGGTCCATCATTTCCCCCGCCTGGGCGTACATCGCACGCATCTGTCCGGTCATTTCAGCGATGATGTTCATATTCAGCAATAGTGCGGCGGCCGCGTACTGCAGTACCCCGGTGATGAGGACCGCGAGCCCCGACGCCATGAAAATATACAGTTTGGACTTGCCGGTCCTTATACCGTCCCCGATGATGAATCCGACAGGAGCATTCAGCAGGGCCAGAATCAGCCCGCCAGGACCGGCGATCAGGAAGGAGAGAATGACCCCCGCGCCCGTCAC
The DNA here is from genome assembly GCF_059758705.1 of Bhargavaea sp. GQ12. NCBI lineage: Bacteria > Bacillati > Bacillota > Bacilli > Caryophanales > Caryophanaceae > Bhargavaea > Bhargavaea sp. GQ12. The sequence goes on along the minus strand of NZ_JCAXEU010000011.1, from coordinate 25,862 downwards.
CGTCAGGGACGGGCCCCGGCTGTAGCGCGCACTGTAGAGCGCCACCGGCAGCGGGATGAAGAACACCGTGAGCACACCGAGTACCGGCACATAATAAGTGATGGCCGCGAGCAGTGTGAACAAGGCGGCCATCATCGCGCCGAAGGTCAGTCTTCTCGCGTTGTCGTTACCCATGGTCAGCCTTCTTTCCAATAGGATATCCACCGTTTTTTCAAGTGGAATCTTCCTATCATTGTATCATGTTTTCCTGCCGGGACCAAAAAGGGGACGGGCCTCCCGCGGTTGCCCGCAGCGCCCGTCCCCCGGATAGAAAAAAGACATTCCGGCATGGGCCGGAACGTCCTTTGTTCTCATGATCAGCGCTCTTCCGTAGTGAATGGAAGAAGACCCATGATACGGGCACGCTTGATGGCAACTGTAAGCTTGCGCTGCCATTTTGCGCTAGTACCCGTCACACGGCGTGGGAGGATTTTCCCGCGCTCGGAGATGAATTTCTTAAGCAGATCGACTTCTTTGTAGTCGATGCGCGTGATGTTGTTGGACGTGAAGTAGCAGACCTTACGGCGTCTGCGTCCGCGACGTGGTGCCATACTGGTTCGCCTCCTTTATTCTTGGATTTACCGGCGTGATGATCAGAACGGCAGGTCGTCGTCCGATACTTCGATCGGACCGCCGCCCGGCGAGAACGGATCATCATCGGTGCGTGTATAGTTATTCTGATTCGGGGATTGCCCCTGATAATTGTTATTGTTGAAGGACGGCTGGCTTTGCTGAGGCTGGCCCCCATAAGACGGGGAGGCCTGCTGGCTGCGTTCGCCGCCTGCTCCGCGAGGTTCCAGGAACTGGACGCTGTCCGCAACGACTTCAGTCATGAAGACGCGCTTTCCGTCCTGGCCGTCGAAACTGCTCGTCTCAATGCGGCCATCGACACCCGCGAGGCTTCCTTTGCGCAGGAAGTTGGCCACGTTCTCGGCCTGCTTCCTCCAGGTCACCACGTTGATAAAGTCCGCATCCCGCTCTCCGCGCTGGTTCGTGAACGGACGGTTCACGGCGAGGGTGAATCGGGTGACGGCGAGGCCTGACTGCGTGTATTTCAGTTCAGGATCCTTTGTAAGTCGGCCGACCAGGACAACACGGTTAATCATCAGACAACAACCCCCTTTTGTGGATTCTGTTTAACGGAGAATCATTGCTCGTCTTCGCGGACTGCGATATGACGGATGATGTCTTCGTTGATATTCGCAAGACGTGTGAATTCATCGATTGCATTTGCGGGTGCGTTGGTTTTTACGATATGGTAAATTCCTTCGCGGAAGTCGTTGATCTCGTAAGCGAGACGACGCTTGCCCCATTCTTTTGACTCGATGATTTCCGCACCTTCCGAAGTGAGGACTCCGTCAAAGCGCTCAACGAGTGCTTTTTTCGCCTCATCTTCGATTTTCGGCTGGATGATGTACATAACTTCGTACTTGTTCATCAAGATGTCACCTCCTTGTGGACTTGTGGCCGGCCGCTGTGCGGCAGGCAAGGAGTAAAATATTCAATACTTACTCACATCGGTTTATTCTATCACAGCACCTATCCGGTTTCAAGTGTTTTCTATGGAAAGTCCGGAGAAGAAAGTTGTCGTATAATTTGTTGGATGGGGCAGGTTGATTTTCGCTCCAGGCGGACGCTTACCGCTGCAATCAACACCAAACAGACATTTAAAACTAGGGGGCAATGCAGTGAATATGGAAGAACTTGAAGCCCGGGAGCCGGATCGGGTGATTGATTTGGATCTCCGGCGGGTTATGAAGCAAAGTCTTTGGCTGACGGGTGGGAGTGCAGTCATTCTTTACCTGGCGGCCTTTCTTGTTCGGCGGGATTTGTCTGTGTCACTGTCCCTCCCGGGAATCCTGATAGGCTTCCTGCTGTTCGCCGTCGGCTACGTTGTGCTGATTGTACTGCACGAGGCGTGCCACCTGCTCGGTTTCCGGATTTTCGGCGGGGTGCCGTTCCGGAAAATGGACTATGGGGTCAATCTGGAGATGGGCATTGCCTATGCGACGACCGAGATTCCGCTCCGGAACCGGCCGATGCGGCGGGCGCTGCTCCTGCCGCTCTGGCTCACCGGAGTGCTCCCCGGCATCATCGGCATCTGGCTCGACAGCCATCTCCTGATCCTCTTGTCCGCTTTCCTTATCGGCGGAGCGGCGGGCGACCTGGAGATGAACCGCCAGCTGAAAAAACTGCCGGACAACTGGCTGATCCGGGATGACCCCGAGAAGCCGAAACTGTATGCCTATAATCCCGATGCCCTTAATTAAGAAGCCGGATTGCCGTCCTGTCTAAAACTTCCATATGTTGTAATTTCCCTGATTGTATGTTTGCCGGCGCTGACAAAGAGGAACACATGGCAAAACTCATGGAGAACTCCTTTTTCCGTCAGGATCCTGCCGTTGGCGGCAGCGGTTTTTCCGTGCGTGATGATCGTCAGGATCTCCAATTCGGCTATTGCCGGAAAGGCCGACACAAATTCTGCGGTTTCCTCTTTACCGGCCAACAGCCGGCCACCGGCAACCTGCCAGCTGACGTCTTCCGCCAATACCGGCATGACTTCTTCAATATTCCGCCCAGCCATGGCGATAATCAGTTCGTTCAGCACTTTTTTCTTGGGAGCATTCCCGCAATCGTTTGGACTGATGATCTTCATCTCACTTACAGCCTCCTTTTTTGCACCTGTCGGCGAATATCTTCAGGTTGCACAAAACCCGGTTCCGCACAATTGCGGAGCCGGTTTTTTATGATCAGACGTTAAAGCGGAACAGCATGACGTCGCCGTCCTGAACGACGTATTCCTTGCCTTCCAGGCGGACTTTCCCGGCTTCCTTGGCAGCGGGCATAGACCCCGCTTCAAGCAGATCTTCATAGGAGACCGTCTCCGCGCGGATAAATCCGCGTTCGAAATCGGTGTGGATGACGCCAGCACACTGAGGTGCCTTCATGCCCTTGCGGAACGTCCAGGCACGCACTTCCTTTTCGCCTGCCGTGAAATAGGTGGCCAGTCCGAGCAGGTTGTAGGCTGCGCGGATCAGCTGGTCAAGACCGGCTTCCTCGATGCCGAGTTCTTCGAGGAACATGGCTTTCTCGTCATCATCGAGCTCGGCCATTTCTTCCTCGATTTTCGCGCAGACGACAATGACTTCCGCATTATCGCCCTTCGCGAATTCACGCACCTGCTGAACGTATTCATTGTTGTCCGGATCCGAGATCTCGTCTTCCGAGACGTTTGCCACATACAGCATCGGCTTGATCGTGAGAAGGTTCATGCTTTTGACGACCTTCAGCTCGTCTTCTGTGAATTCCACGGAACGGGCCGGCTTCTCGTCCTCGAAAGCCTCTTTCAGACGCTTCAGCAGCGGCTCTTCAATCATGGCTTCCTTGTCTTTCGACTTGACCATCTTCGACACGCGTGTAAGGCGCTTGTCGACACTTTCCAGGTCGGCGAGAATCAGCTCGAGGTTGATGATTTCAATGTCATCGATCGGGTTTACCTTGCCGGACACGTGCGTGATGTTCTCGTCGGCAAAGCAGCGGACGACTTGGCAGATCGCGTCGACTTCACGGATATGCGAGAGGAATTTGTTGCCGAGGCCTTCCCCTTTGCTGGCGCCTTTGACGATCCCCGCGATATCGGTGAACTCGAATGCGGTCGGCACCGTCTTTTTCGGTTTGACAAGTTCCGTCAGTTTGTCGAGGCGCGCATCAGGCACTTCGACGATCCCGACGTTCGGGTCGATCGTGCAGAACGGGTAGTTTGCCGCTTCCGCCCCGGCTTTGGTGATGGCGTTGAACAGGGTCGACTTCCCGACGTTCGGGAGCCCGACGATTCCGGCAGTTAATGCCATGGGTTTCCACAACCTTTCAATCTATATCAGTTCAATGAATTCGATACTCACAACCAATTAAGTATAAGTAGAAAAGGCAGGGATGTCCATCATTCCCCTGCCTCTGCACGTTCAAGCATCTTTTTCATCTTTTTCTCGAAATCGCGCCGCGGAATCATGACGCTGTGCTGGCAACCGGTGCACTTGATCCGGATGTCCGCTCCGAGGCGGATGATCTTCCATGCATTCGTGCCGCACGGGTGCGGCTTTTTCATCTCGACCACGTCTCCGATGCCATATTGTTTCGGCTCCACCGGGACCACCTCCGGGATTCTGCTTTCCTCATAATTCTAACACGTCAGCCCGATGGTTTCGAATCCACCATGACCATTTTCGGATACGGGATCTCGATTCCGTTTTCCTGGAGGAATTGCTTCAGGTCCATGCGCAGCCGGCGCGCCAGACCGAAGTGCATCATCGGGGCAGTTTCCGCGGAGATTCGCATGACGACGTGGTTCGGTTCCAGTGCCTGCACGCCAAGCAGGTCAGGCGGGGCCAGCAAATCCCCGTAGTTTTCATCATCCATGAGGCTCGCCAGGAATTCCTTGATCAGCGACTCGGCTTTCGGAATATTTGTCTCATAAGAGACCCTGACATCAATGATCGCCAATGAGTTGTAGATGGACGAGTTGACGACCTCCTGGATATTGCCGTTCGGGATGATGTGGAGCTCCCCCGTGTAGACCTTGATCTTGGTCGTGCGGAGGCCGATCTCCTCGACGGTGCCCTCAGCCTCGCCGATACGGACATAGTCACCAACCGAGAACTGGTCCTCGAAGATAATGAAGAATCCGGTGATGACGTCCTTGACAAGGCTCTGTGCACCGAAACCGACCGCCAGGCCGAGCACCCCGGCCCCTGCAATCAGACCGGCGACATTGATATTGAACGTCGACAAGATGGCGAGGATCGCCGCAAAGTAGACGACGTAGGAAATGACATTCTCAAGCAATTTGAGAAGTGTGCGCTCCCGCCGGTCCGAAAGCGGACGCTTCAGCCTGACGCTGAAGATCCGCCGAAGAACCGCCTTGCCGATGCGGACGACCAGGCCGGCAAGGACGATGATGAGCAGGATTTTCAGGGCAATCAAGCCGACATTCAGCCAGAGTGCCTCGCTTAGAAGTGCATCTTTCGCCTTGCCGAATAAATCGAAAGACTTCTGAATTTCCTCACTGAATTCTTCTGTTGCAGGTATTTCCGTTTTTTCGGCAGCCATTTCTGTGTCCACCTCCTCTGTTTCCTGTATATCCTCTCAGATTCCAGCGTATACTTCCAAAAACACGCATAGAAAAGAGGTTCATATGATCCGCATCGGGACGAGTTCTGAACAGGGTCGTTTCCATTACACGGAGACGGGGGCCGCCTGGAGAATCGCCTCCGTCCTCCTCCGCCACATACCGTTCGGCGAACGGACGGTCCGCTTTGTGTGCATCGGGACTGACCGCTCCACAGGGGATGCCTACGGACCGCTGACCGGAACCGCGCTTACGGATCCCGGCAGTTTCCGCCACCCGGTCCTCGGCACGCTCGACATGCCGGTCCATGCGCTGAATCTGCAGCGGATCGCCGAGACAGAAGGGGATGTGTTCACTGTGGCGATTGATGCCTGTCTTGGAAGAGCCGAACACATCGGACAGATTGTCATCGAAGACCGACCGCTTTTTCCGGGCCGGGCCGTGGGAAAGACGCTGCCGCCGATCGGTGACCTGTCGATCAAGGGCGTTGTCAATGCCGCGGCTCCGAACAGCCAGGAAGTCCTCCAGAATACCCGCCTGCATCTGCCATTCATGATGAGCCGTGTGACCGCAAGGGCGATCTCACTCGCCTGCTGCCGGCATGAAACCAAACCCGTACAGGAGTCCGGTTACGAGGGCCACGATGAGGATGCCCGGGATGAGGTTGGCCACCCGGATCTTCGTCAGCCCGATCAGGTTTAGTCCGATTGCAAGAATCATGAGGCCGCCGGTTGCTGTCATCTCCTCGATGAAAAACTGCATCATGTCATCCGGGATAAATCGGCTGATGACCGATGCGAGCATCGTGATCGTCCCCTGGTAGAGTAAGACGGGTATGACGGAGAGGATGACGCCGATACCGAGCGTCGAACTGAGAATCAGCGCGGTAAAGCCATCGATGATGCCCTTCGCAATCAGCACGTCGTGGTCGTTCCGGAGCCCGCTGTCAATCGCCCCGATCACCGCCATTGAGCCGATGACAAAGATGAGGGTCGCCGTGACGAACCCCTGGGCAATGCCGCCCTGGCCATCCTCACCGGGACTCTTGCCTGCCTTGGACTCCATCCAGCGGCCGAGGCGGTTCAGTTGTCCATCCAGGTCGAGCCATTCGCCGATGGCCGCTCCGACGACAATCGAGATGATGACAATAATGACCTGTGAAGTGGCAAAGCTCATCTGGATGCCGATGACCATGACTGCGAGGCCGATGGCATAGGTCACCGTCTCCCTGATGCGTTCGGGTATCCTTCCGAGAAACCGGCCGATGACCGATCCGATAATGATGAGGAGCACGTTCACCAGTGTTCCGAATAATGCCATAAGGATCTCCCCGTTCCACAAAAAATAGACCGCCCTTTTTCTCAGCAGAAAAAGGGCAGATGGTTATTGCTGCTGGTCCAGAAGCTCGAGGATCCGTTCCAGATCGTCATCGGAGAAAAATTCAATTTCGATCTTTCCGCGGTTCTTCGTTTTTCGGATGTTGACGCTTGTGCCAAAGAAGTCACGGAGTTCCGTTTCTTTCTCGACGATGAAAATATCTTTCTTTTCTTTTTTTGTTTCACGTGGAACATCTTCATTCATTCGCTGGACCAGTGCCTCAAGCTGCCGGACATTCAGGCCTTCAGCGACGGTTTTCTGGGCGACCGGACCGATTTGCGCTTTCTTTTTGATACCGAGAAGCGCACGTCCGTGTCCCATCGACAGCCGTCCCTCCGAAAGCATTGAACGGACTTCTTCCGGCAGGGAAAGGAGTCGGAGGTGGTTGGCGATATGAGGCCGGCTTTTTCCGAGACGGAATGCCAGCTGTTCCTGTGTAAGGCTGAGAGCATCCATCAGCTGCTTATAGGCTTCCGCCTCTTCGACCGGATTCAGGTCTTCCCGCTGGAGATTCTCCAAAATCGCCAGTTCCATCATTTGCTGGTCGGTCATGTCACGGACGACGGCAGGCACCGAATCAAGCCCGGCCTCACCGGATGCGCGGAATCTCCGCTCGCCCACGACGATTTCATACTTACGGCCTTTTTTCCGGACGATGATCGGCTGGAGAACGCCATGTTCACGGATCGATTCAGTCAGTTCTTGAAGGCTTTCCTCAGCGAACACCTTCCTTGGCTGATACGGATTCGGCTTCAGAAGTTTCAGATCGATCTGTTCCACATGTTCGGACTGTTTCAAAGACTCTCCGGGAAAGAGTGCATTCAGCCCCTTGCCTAGGCCCTTAGCCATTGCGGATCACTTCCTTCGCCAATTCTAAATAAACTTCAGCTCCGCGGGACCGCGGATCGTAGACTATGATCGGTTCACCGTGGCTCGGTGCCTCGCTCAGCCGGACGTTGCGTGCAATGACCGTATGATACACCTTGTCCTGGAAGTACTTTTTCACTTCTTCAATGACCTGGATGCCGAGGTTGGTCCGTGCATCAAACATCGTCAGGAGGACACCGTCGATCATCAGGTCCTGGTTAAGATGTTTCTGGACAAGCCTGATGGTCGAGAGAAGCTGGCTCAGTCCTTCCAGGGCATAATATTCGCACTGAACCGGGATGATAAGTCCGTCCGATGCGGTGAGCGCATTCAGCGTCAGCAGGCCGAGGGAAGGCGGGCAGTCGATAATGATGTAATCGTACTCGCCTTTCACCTCATCAAGCGCATGCTTGAGGCGCACTTCACGGGAAATCGTGGAGACCAGTTCGATTTCCGCTCCGGCAAGTGCAATGGTCGCCGGGAGAACATGAAGGCCCTCCACCTTCGTCTGCATGACTGCGCTGCGGACCTCGGCATCATCGATCAGGACATCGTATATGCAGTTCTGGACATCGCCTTTGTTGATGCCGACTCCGCTCGTCGCGTTCCCCTGGGGATCCGTGTCGATGAGGAGCACCTTCTTGCCCAGATGGGCGAGGCAAGCGCTCAAGTTGACGGAGGTCGTCGTTTTTCCGACGCCGCCCTTCTGGTTGGCGATCGATATGATTCTTCCCACAATGCACCTGCTTTCCAACTGCTTGGTTGCGGTATTGGCCCGGTCTCAATTGGCCGGGCGGCTCATTCCTTCTATTCTACCAAAATTCCGCCCGACGGTCTTTCCGGCGACAGAAAAAACTCTTGCCGGTCCGGCAAGAGGCGGTTACTTCTGTTTTGGGATGCGGACAGTGATTCTATAGAAGTCTTCCTCATCCTCTTCTTCCGTCTGCAGGCGGATCCCGCTCTGGTTAACGAGGGAGAGGGACTGGCGGATCGTATTCAATGCGATGCGGACGTCCTTGCTGACGGCCTTCCGACGCTTTTTCGGCTTTTGCTCGGGGGCCGGCTCTTCCTCAGGGGGATTCAGGATTTCCTGTATCCTTGCTTCCAGCTGTTTGACATTGTATTGATGTTCTTTGATTTCTTCGAACACCTGGAGCTGCAGGCCCTCTTCCTTGAGAGGAATCAGCGAACGGGCATGCCGTTCGGAAATCTCCCGGTCGAGGATGCCTCTTCTGATCGGCTCAGGGAGCTTCAGGAGACGGAGCTTGTTGGCTACCGTGGACTGTCCCTTTCCGAGCCGCTGCGCAAGCGCTTCCTGTGTGAGGGAATGAAGCTTAAGCAGTTTGTCGTAGGCCATGGCTTCCTCGATCGCCGTCAGTTCTTCCCGCTGCAGGTTCTCGATGAGTGCGACAGAAGCGGTCTCTTTGTCGTCCATCTCACGGATGATGGCCGGCACTTGCGTCCAGTTCAGCTTTTTCATCGCCCGGTATCGGCGTTCGCCTGCAATAATTTCAAACTTGCCGTCCTCAATCGGACGGACGACAATCGGCTGGATCACGCCGTGGATATTGATGGTCCTTGCCAGCTCATCGATCTTCTCTTCGTCAAAGATCGTTCTGGGCTGGAAACGGTTTGGTATGATATCGGCCAGGCGGACCTTGATCACGTCTTCGGAACGTTCCGCCCCGCTCGCTTCAAACAATTCATCTTTATCACTGTTCCCGAAAAAGCGCGAGAAAGTGCTTTTCAAAACGGGCACCCCCTTATGGACATCCTACTACAAGACAATTCGATGCGGGACCGGAAATTCCTTCCCGGAGAGTCCAAATGTAAGAATATATAAAAAATGTTCCACGTGAAACAGCATATTAAAAAGGCTGATTTCCGCTATAGGCCCTTGTCGACCAACGCTTACGCTTTTGGTCACAGACGCCGTTCTTCGTAACGGCGCCCGCTAGTCCGCGGGCGTTGCCTCAGCCTCCTCGAGCTACGCTCTGTGGGGTCTTCGACTAACGCTTTTCCCGCAGGTGTCTCGGGCCTTTCGCTTCAATCAGCCATCAATTAAGAATAATTTTCGTTTCACTCAACACCAAAACATGAGTGCATCTCGAATTTCCTTACTTAACTAACGGAAGTTTGCCCGGGGTGCCGGGTTTCCGCGGGTATTTCTTCGGTGTGCGGGCGACTTTCTCAATGACGAAGATGTTGCGCTCGCTGTCTTCAACGGGCAGGAGGAATGAATGGGATTCCTTAAGCCGGCCGCCGAGAAGCTTCACGGCATATTCCGCTTCCCGCATTTCCTCACCGGCAGCGGCTGCCTTCATGGAAATAAACCGGCCGCCCTCCTTCACGAGCGGAAGGCACAGTTCGGCAAGTACCGGAAGACGCGCGACTGCGCGGGCGGTCACGACGTCGAACGCTTCGCGGAATTCCGGATTGCGTCCGGCTTCCTCAGCTCGCGAATGAACAAAACGGACATGGTCGAGCCCAAGCTCTTTTCCGAGCTCATCAAGGAATGTGATCCGCTTGTTGAGCGAATCGATGATGGTCACACGCAGCTCCGGGAAGCAGATCTTCAGCGGGATGCTCGGGAAGCCCGCGCCCGCTCCGACGTCACAGACAGTCAGCGGCCCGTCGAACGGAGCCTGGAATGCTGCGCTCACCGAATCGTAGAAATGCTTCAGATAAACCTGTTCCCGGTCCGTGATGGCAGTCAGATTCATCTTTTCATTCCACTCGACGAGCAACTCGTAGTAGCGGCGGAACTGGCCGATTTGCCGTTCATTCAGCGAAATGCCGCGCTTTTCAAGTTCCTGCACAAATTGTTCTTCATTCATTGAGACGGTTCCCCTTCCATAAATCAGGCCGATGCGAATCTTGTTCACATCGGCCTATTGGTGTTTAACCGGATACTTTTGCAATTCTTCCCTGTTCGATATAGACGAGCAGGATGGAGATGTCTGCCGGGTTGACGCCCGAGATCCGGGAAGCCTGCGCGATGGAGAGAGGCCGGACTTCCTTGAGGTTGTGGCGTGCTTCGGAAGCGATTCCCTGGATGGCATCGTAGTCGATGTCTTCGGGGATCTTCTTGTCTTCCATCTTCTTCAGGCGTTCCACCTGCTGCATCGACTTGTTGATGTAGCCCTCATATTTAACCTGGATCTCGACCTGTTCCTTGACCTCTTCCGGCAGTGCCACATCCGACGGAGCGGCTGCTTCGATCAGGCCATAGTGAACTTCCGGCCGGCGCAGCAGGTCAGAAGCGTGGATCGCTTCCTTGAGTTCGGTGCCGCCGATTTCACGGATGGCTTCCTGGAGTGCGTCGTCCGGTTTCAGGACGGTGCGGCCGAGACGTTTGATCTCGTCTTCGATCATTTGCTTCTTCTCGATAAACAGGACATACCGCTCCTCGCTCTGCAGCCCGATGTTGTGGCCGATTTCCGTCAGGCGGAGGTCAGCGTTGTCGTGGCGCAGCAGCAGGCGATATTCCGCACGCGAAGTGAGGAGGCGGTAGGGCTCGTTCGTACCCTTGGTCACGAGATCATCGATGAGAACGCCGATGTATGCATCGGAGCGGCTCAGGATGACTTCCTCGCGGCCGAGCACCCGTGCAGCGGCATTGATACCTGCCATGATGCCCTGTGCGGCCGCTTCTTCATAGCCTGATGTGCCGTTGATCTGGCCTGCGGTGTAAAGACCGCGGATCCTCTTGGTCTCGAGTGTTGGCCAAAGCTGTGTCGGTACGATCGCATCGTATTCGATGGCATAGCCGGCGCGCATCATTTCGGCCTTTTCAAGACCCGGGATCGTTTCAAGCAGCCGGCGCTGGATGTGCTCCGGCAGGCTGGTGGACAGTCCCTGCACATACACTTCCCGCGTATTGCGGCCTTCCGGCTCGAGGAAAATCTGGTGGCGCGGCTTGTCACTGAACCGGACGATCTTGTCTTCGATCGACGGGCAGTAGCGGGGGCCTTTTCCTTTGATCATGCCGGAGTACATCGGCGACAGGTTCAGGTTGTCATTGATGATTTCGTGTGTTTCTCCGGTTGTATAAGTGAGCCAGCACGGCAGCTGGTCGGTGATGAACTCGGTCGTCTCGTAGCTGAACGCCCGCGGTTCTTCATCTCCCGGCTGGATTTCCGTCTTGCTGTAGTCGATTGTACGGCTGTTGACCCGAGGAGGTGTGCCGGTTTTAAAACGGACTGTTTCAAAGCCGAGCTCTTCAAGGTTTTCCGCAAGGCGGATCGACGGCTGCTGATGGTTCGGGCCGCTGGAGTATTTCAGGTCTCCGATGATGATCTCGCCGCGGAGGAACGTCCCCGTCGTAACAATGACCGTTTCAGCGCGGTAAACGGCGCCGACCTGTGTGATGAGGCCCTTTATTTCGCCGTCTTCGACAATCAGTTCCTCGACGATGCCTTGGTGGAGGTGAAGATTTTCCTGCTCCTCGAGCATGCTCTTCATTTCCTGCTGGTAGAGAACTTTGTCGGCCTGCGCACGGAGTGCCCGTACCGCCGGCCCTTTTCCTGTATTCAGCATGCGCATCTGGATATGCGTTTTATCAATGACTTTCCCCATTGCGCCGCCGAGCGCGTCAATTTCGCGGACGACGATTCCTTTCGCCGGGCCGCCGATCGACGGATTGCACGGCATGAACGCGATCATATCGAGGTTCATCGTGAGCATGAGGGTCGATGCACCCATTTTCGCTGCAGCCAGGCCGGCTTCGACGCCCGCATGGCCCGCTCCGATGACGATTACATCGAACTTGCCTGCTTCAAATTGTGGCATGTTCGTTCATCCTTCCTAATATCTGAATATATGAAGCCGGTCTGAGCCGGCGTTTACTTTCCTAGACAAAACTGCGAGAACAACTCATTGATGAGGCTTTCCTGCACGGTGTCCCCGATGATCTCACCGAGGATTTCCCATGCACGCGTGACATCAATTTGCACCATGTCCACCGGAACGCCTGCTTCCGCCGCAGAAATGGCATCATCGACGGAACGGCGTGCCTGGTGAAGCAGCGCCACGTGGCGGGCATTGGATACATACGTCATATCCTGTGAACCTGTGCGTCCCTCGAAGAACATCGAGGCGATTGCCTCTTCCAGCTCATCGACACCCTCATCCTTAAGGAGGGAAGTCGTGACGACGGGCGCATTGCCTGTCCGGCTGCGGACCTCATCAATGTCCAATTTGCGCGGAAGGTCGGTTTTGTTCGCGACGACGATGACGTCCATGCCGCGGACCGCTTCGAAAAGCCGGATATCCTCCTCACTCAGTTCCTCTGAGCTGTTCAGAACGAGGAGGATGAGATCGGCTTCCTTCAATACTCTGCGGGAACGCTCAACACCGATCCGTTCGACGATGTCCTCGGTTTCCCGGATGCCGGCCGTGTCGACCAGCTTTAGCGGAACACCGCGCACATTGACGTATTCTTCGATGGTATCGCGCGTCGTTCCGGCGATATCGGTGACGATCGCCTTGTTTTCCTGGAGGAGGCTGTTGAGAAGTGATGACTTGCCGACATTCGGACGGCCGATGATCGCCGTCGACAGCCCCTCCCGGAGAATCTTGCCCTGGCCGGATGTGCGGATGAGTCCGTCGATTTCCGAGCGGACCCATGTGCACTTCTCGATCAGCACCGGAAGCGTCATTTCTTCGACATCGTCATACTCCGGATAGTCGATGTTCACTTCCACCTGCGCAAGCGTCTCGATCAGCGCCTGGCGCAGGTCCCCGATAAGCCGGGACAGCCGGCCCTCCATCTGCCCGAGTGCGACATCCATCGCACGGTCGGTCTTGGAGCGGATCAGGTCCATGACCCCTTCCGCCTGGGACAGGTCAATCCGGCCGTTCAGGAAGGCACGCTTCGTGAACTCGCCCGGTTCGGCAAGTCGCGCGCCGCCCCGGAGGACCAGTTCCAGAACGCGGTTCACCGAGACCAAACCGCCGTGGCAGTTGATCTCGATGACATCTTCCCGTGTATAGGTTTTTGGTGCCTTCATCAGGGACACCATCACTTCTTCTGCTGTTTTCCCCGTCTCCGGGTCGACGAGATGGCCGTAGTGGATCGTATGCGATGCCGATTCGGCCAGCGTCTTGCCGGAAGGCGAGCGGAACAGCTTGTCGGTGATTCCGACCGCTTCATCTCCGCTCAGCCGGACGATGGCAATCGCGCCCTCGCCCATAGGTGTGGATATCGCCGCAATCGTATCAAATTCCATTCCGGCCACCCCTTTCTATATTGTTATCCACATGTGGACAATCCGCATGCGGGCATGGTGATCTAACATAATATAGTACCACAAACACTCCACATGGAAAAGCGGCGGGATTGAAGAGGAATAAATAACCGGTTTAGCATATCGTGAAGGATCGCAGCAACTTGCCGGACATCGTTTCCGGAAGTCTGTTGTGTAACAGGAAAACGGCTCATTTCCTTGCTAAACAAGCATCAAAAAGGCCGGACAGCAACACATGCTGTCCGGCTTCTTCTTATTTATGCGGTTCAATCACAAGATGTCGGTGCGGTTCTTTGCCTTCCGAATGGGTGTCAACGTCAAAGCGCTCCGAGAGGGCATGGTGGATGATTTTCCGCTCTGAAGAGGGCATCGGTTCCAGCGCCACACGCGCGCCGGTCCGGACTGCCTGATCGGCCTTCCGTTCGGCAAGCATCTTCAACGTTTCAGCACGCTTTGCCCGGTAATCTCCGACGTCCACCGAGACGACGAGGAACTGCTTGGCATAGTTGTTGGCGACCACCTGGACAAGCTGCTGGAGCGCGTTCAGGGTCTGCCCACGCTTGCCGATCAGCAGTGCCGCTTTTTCGCTTTCCAGGCGGAATTCAAGATTCTTTCCATCAAGCGCGTGGAAAACTTCCGCGTCCTCCGCCCCCATTTCCCGGACGACGGATTTCAGGTAACCGGCGGTCATGCCGATCGCCTCGTCAAGGTCCCGCTGCTCTTCATCCGACTCTTCCGGACGGACCGGCTCCAGTGGCTCCACGGGAACCACGGGAACGACTGGACCTTTTTCTTCATCTTCGTTCTTGCCAAGAGGAACGGGGTCCGGTGCAGCCGGATTTTCCGGCTGCACAGTCTCTGTTGATGCCGGGCCCTCAGAAGTAATGGGCTCCAGAGGTATTGCCTCCGGTTCACCGGGCGCTTCCTCCGCAGGTTCCACTTTTGCCGCAACAGATGCGGCTTCAGGCTCAGTGCTGACCACTTCGGCCGTGACGCGCACCGAAGCCTCGCGCGCACCGAAGCCCAAAAACCCTTTTTTGCCTTCATCAATGATCTCGATTTTCACCTGATCACGGGTCAGGCCGAGTTTGGCCAGTGCGTTCGAGACTGCCTCATCGACCGTGGTGCCCGTCGCGACCGTCTGAATCATTTTTTCTTCCCTCCTGATTTGCCGCCCTTTTTCTTTGCCTTCGGCTGTGCCGCGGGACGGGAGCCTGCCGGCTTCTGCTGCGCCGGGCGCTTCACTGCATCCTGTGCTGTCGCCGCGGTTGCCGGCTCGGCTTTTTTCTGGAACGGCTTGTACATGAAGATGTTCGTAATGAATGAAATGATGTTACCGATGATCCAGTAGAGCGTCAGCGCAGACGGCAGGAATGTACCGAAAGCGAAGATCATGACCGGCATAAAGTACATCATTGCCTTCATTTGCGGATTGTCCATGGCCGGACCAGTACGGAGCACGACAAACTGAGCAGCCGCTGCGATAAACGCCAGAATAATGCTCGGTTCTGCGAGATGGACGCCGAAAATGTCACCAAGGGCAATCTCAGGCGTATTGTTCATCCGGCTGATTGCATGGTAGATACCGATCAGGATCGGCATCTGGACAAGTACAGGCAAGCAGCCCGCTGCCGGGTTGACTTCCCGTGTTTTAAGGAGCTGCTGGAACTCCTCCTGGTATTTCTTCTGCGTGACGGCATCCTTTGACGGATACTTCGCCTGCAGTGCCTTGATTTCAGGCTGGATCTCCTGCATCCGTTTCGAACTCTGCACCTGCTTGATCATAAGCGGCAGAATAACAAGGCGGATAAGGATGGTTACCGCGATGATCGCCAATCCGTACGTGCCGAGCAGACCTTTGAACATCGTGATGATCGAGACAAGCGGCCAGACGATAAATTTATTCCAGAATCCTTCGCTGTCCTCATAGATCGGTTCATTGAATTCCGTACAACCCGCGAGGAACGCGGCCAGGAATGCGACCATGAGAACCAGCCACAACTTCTTCTTCAAAACCTTTCCCCCAGACGTTCATTCTTTTCCTGCGGCGGCTATTCCGCCTTTCCCACCATCGTACCATGCGGGAGCAGAGCGTTCTACTTCTTTCTAAGCACCTTGGCGATCCTCATGATATGGATCAGGCTCTTCTTCGTCGTATGGAAGTCGATTGAAGCCGCCTGGCTGCGGGCGATGATGATATAGTCCATATCTTTGCGGAGATCGTCCTTCAATTCATGCACCGCCTGCCTGACATAGCGCTTGATCCTGTTGCGCGTGACCGCATTGCCGATCTTTTTCGAGACGGAAATGCCGAGCCTGAACTCCTCCTGCCCCTCCGTCCTGAGCGAATAGATGACAAACTGACGGTTTGCAAACGACTTCCCGTGCTTGAATACCCGCTGGAATTCCTCATTTTTCTTCACCCGCTGGTATTTGTTCATGTTAGGGTCCACCTGCTTCTCGTTTACTCTTCTTCCTTATAAGGTAGGGGATCGGCCAGGATTCCTTACCTATTCATTTCCTTCCCGGCCGCCCCTAAACGAAAAAAAAGACCACTGAAGTGATCAGTGGACTTATGCCGAAAGTACTTTTCTTCCTCTGCGGCGACGTGCAGCCAAAATGCGGCGGCCGCTCTTTGTCTTCATGCGCGCACGGAATCCGTGTACTTTGCTGTGCTTGCGTTTATTTGGTTGATACGTACGTTTCATAGTCAGGGCACCTCCTAATCGTTGCCGTTTAAACATCGGACAGTCTTGCACATTATATAAGACACAGGAAGCTGTGTCAATAGTTTATTCTGTCCGCAGTTCCGGGATCTTCCCTGCGTCCGCTTTTCTGACGGCTGCAAAGTTATCCACGTTTCTCCCGGGGCGGCTGTGCGCGCAGTTCGACAGGAAAAAAGTTATTCACACCCGTTATCGACAAGTTTCGCACAACACAACCCCCTGTGGATAAAGGGTTTGTGCACAGAAAACCGGCGTGTGGATAAGTCCCGCAATTGGTTGTCAGTGGCGGGTTTTTCTGTTACGATGTTGGAGCATAACTTTTCCGGGGGAATTCGCCGGTTAAATCTTATCCACAATTGTTGATAGGTTGTGGATAATTTTTTCCGCATTTTTTAAAACTGCTTGTCCACAGCTTGTGGATTTGTTCGCAAATCCCTTTAATAGGGTCACGATTCGACAACCAAATAAAAAGAAAAGGAGGTTTCGTGTTGGAACAGTTCGATGATTTATGGAACCAGGTGCTTGCCAGGGTCGAACAGCGGATTTCCAAGCCAAGCTTCGACACATGGCTTAAATCGACACGCATGATCGATTACCGCAATGACACCATCATCATCGGCGCGCCCAATTCGTTCACGCGTGACTGGCTGGAGAACCACTATATCCAGCTGATCGCGGGTATTATGAGCGAACTCACCGGCGAAGACGTACATATCCGTTTTACCGTGCCCGAAGACGCCGATGAAGAAGCGTTCGATATGCCGAAACCCGCACCCAAGCCGAAAAACGGACGGCATGTCGACCAATCTGACGGCATGCTCAATCCGAAGTACACCTTCGATACTTTTGTCATCGGTTCGGGCAACCGGTTTGCCCATGCTGCCTCCTTGGCCGTAGCCGAAGCTCCGGCCAAGGCTTACAACCCCCTCTTCATCTATGGGGGCGTCGGCTTGGGCAAGACCCACCTGATGCATGCGATCGGCCATTATGTGCGCGAGCACAAGCCGGATGCAAAAGTTGTTTATCTTTCCTCAGAAAAGTTCACGAACGAGTTCATCAACTCGATCCGTGATAACGAAGCCGTCGAGTTCCGGGACAAGTACCGGAATGTCGATGTGCTGCTGATTGATGATATTCAATTCATCGCGGGAAAAGAACAGACCCAGGAAGAGTTCTTCCATACATTCAATACGCTGCATGAGTCATCAAAGCAGATCGTCATCTCCAGTGACCGTCCGCCAAAGGAGATCCCGACGCTTGAAGACAGGCTGCGCTCGCGCTTTGAATGGGGGCTTATCACCGATATCACACCGCCCGATCTCGAGACCCGGATTGCCATCCTGCGCAAAAAAGCGAAGGCGGATGGCCTTGTTGACGTGTCCAATGAAGTCATGATGTACATCGCGAACCAGATCGATACCAATATTCGCGAACTTGAAGGCGCACTGATCCGTGTCGTGGCGTATTCGTCACTCGTCAATGAGGACATCACGCCAAAATTGGCCGAAGAAGCGCTCAAGGATATCATCCCGAATGCCCGGCCGCGCCAGGTCACGATCCTCGACATTCAGAAAGCCGTCGGTGAGCACTTCAGCATCCGGCTTGAAGATTTTGCTGCTAAAAAGCGTACCAAGTCCATCGCTTTCCCAAGACAGGTCGCCATGTACCTTTCCCGGGAAATGACCGAGTTCTCGCTGCCGAAAATCGGCGATGAATTCGGAGGACGGGACCATTCTACCGTCATCCATGCGCACGAGAAAATCTCGAAAATGCTCAAGGAAGACCAGAATCTTCAGCAGGACATTAAAGAAATCCGCTCCGTTCTCGGCAAAAACTGATGTGGATAACCCCACTTCCGGGGAGCACCCGTGCCAACAGGTTATGCACATGTAGATAAGCACGGAGCAATTGGTCAAAACGGACTTATCAACTTATCCACAGCCCCTACTACTATTACTAACTATCTTTTTACTTTTAAATTAAATATATAAGCGAGGTATCGAGATGAAATTTGAGATTGCGAGGGACCGGCTTCTGGACGGATTAAACGACGTCATGAAAGCTGTCAGTTCAAAAGCAGCCATTCCGATTCTGACGGGCATCAAACTGGACGTTGATGAAGAAGGGCTTCACCTGACAGGAAGCGATTCGGATATTACGATCCAGACATTTATCCCTGCGGAAGAAAACGGAGAGCAGCTCATCCGGACATCCCAGCGCGGCTCGATCGTGCTGCAGGCCAAATACTTCAACGAAATCGTCAGGAAGCTTCCGACAAACGACATCGAAATCGAAGTGAGCGGACATCTGCAGACACACATCCGGTCCGGAAAATCCGAATTCCATCTGATCGGCTCCGATGCGGAAGATTACCCACAGTTACCGGAAATTGATGACGACAGGCATTTTGCCATCCCGGCGGATCTGCTGAAGTCGATCATCCGGGAAACAGTATTTGCCGTATCAGCATCAGAATCACGCCCGATCCTGACAGGTGTCCACTGGCAGGTGCAGGAAGATGAGCTGGTCTGCGTTGCGACCGACAGCCACCGGCTGGCCCGCCGAAAGACCCGGCTTGAGAACGCACCTGAAGACGACTACAGTGTCGTCATCCCGGGCAAGAGCCTTCAGGAACTTAACAAGATCCTCGGAGATTCCAATGATCCGGTCGGTATCACGATGAGCAACAAGCAGGTGCTGTTCCGGGCTGGCCATGTCCTGTTCTATTCGCGGCTTCTTGAAGGGAACTATCCGGATACAAGCAGGCTCATCCCGTCGGAGTACAAAACCGACATCCATGTAAACGGCAAGACACTTCTCCAGTCGATCGACCGTGCCTCCCTGCTTGCCCGCGAAGAGCGGAACAATGTTGTCCGTTTTTCGGCAGACGGCAGCAACACCGTCGAAATCTCCTCGAACTCCCCGGAAATCGGGAAAGTCGAAGAACAGGTGGAAACGGCTTCCGTCGAAGGGGAAGAGCTGAAAATATCCTTTAGCGCGAAATACATGATGGATGCGCTTCGAGCAATCGAGGGACAGGACATCGTGATCAGGTTCACCGGCGCAATGCGGCCATTTATTTTGAAGTCGGCCGAGGACGACACGCTCCTGCAGCTGATCCTCCCGGTACGCACATACTGATCACCGAATGGAAAGAAAGGGACAGCCCGAAATGGCTGTTCCTTTTGTTTATCGTCAGGAAGCGATAAAATAGAGGAATGGACGAATATTGGACGAAGGGCGGTGTCGACCGTGGAACGTCTTGCGATCGATACGGAATTCATTACACTCGGACAGGCTTTGAAGATGACTGATGCCATCTCCTCCGGGGGCATGGCGAAATGGTTTCTGTCCGAGCATGCGGTATATGTGAACGGCGACCCGGAAAACCGGCGGGGCCGGAAACTGCGTGACGGGGATATCGTCAACATCCCGGGAACGGGCAGGTTCCGGGTTTCTGGACCGGCTCCGGGTGACAGCTGATGCACATCGAGCAACTTAAGCTGAGGAATTACCGGAGTTATGAATCACTGGACCTGTCATTTTCACCGAATATCAACGTGCTGATCGGTGAAAATGCACAGGGGAAGACCAATATCATGGAAGCGATCTACGTGCTTGCAATGGCGAAATCACACCGCACGTCCAACGATCGTGAATTAATACGCTGGGGTGCGGATTATGGTAAAATAGAAGGAGCGGTACAGCGGAAATACGGCGTTCTGCCGCTTGAGCTGACACTCTCCAAAAAGGGCAAGAAAGCCAGGGTCAATCATCTGGAACAGCAGAGACTGAGCGACTACATCGGACAGCTCAATGTCGTCATGTTCGCGCCTGAGGATCTGCATCTCATCAAGGGCAGCCCACAGGTGCGACGCCGTTTCCTGGATATGGAAATCGGCCAGGTATCAAGGGTGTATCTGCATGATTTGCTGCAGTTTCACAAGGTGATGCGTCAGCGCAATGCCATCCTGAAGGCCAACCAGGGCAGGAGCGGGCTCACGGATGTCATGTTCGATGTCTATACGGATCAGTACGTCGATATGGCGATCCGCATCATCCGCAAGCGATTTGAGTTCGCGGAGATGCTCCAGAAATGGGCAGAACCGATTCATAAGGGGATTTCCCGTGGGCTGGAAGAACTTGTCATCACATACGAAACACTGAAAGACATCGAACCCGACCAGTCGGCCGAAGAAATGGCGACGCGGCTGAGGGATCGGCTGGAAGGGCTCAGGCAGCGGGAACTCGACCGCGGCGTGACACTGGCCGGTCCGCACCGTGACGACCTGACATTCCTGGTGAACGGGCATGACGTCCAGGTGTACGGGTCACAGGGCCAGCAAAGAACGGCGGCACTGTCACTGAAGCTCGCGGAAATCGAGCTTCTCCGTCAGGAAACCGGTGAATCACCGGTTCTTCTCCTTGACGATGTCCTGTCCGAGCTGGACGATTACCGGCAGTCTCATCTGCTGAATACCATCCAGGGGCAGGTGCAGACGCTGGTCACGACAACGAACGTGGACGGCATTATGCACGAGACGATCCAAAAAGCGGATCTGTACCGTGTCTCGGCCGGCACGGCTGAGCACGAGAATCACGACGACTGAACGCGCGGCAGGGAAAATCCCTCCGCGGGTTTTCACGCATACAGGAAACCGTTGCATCACGTTTGGGCATTGAAAGGGCAGGTGAACGGAATTGGCGATGGAAGAAGAGAACCTTCGCAACAATGATTACGGAGCGGATCAGATCCAGGTCCTGGAAGGCCTGGAGGCGGTCCGCAAGCGTCCGGGCATGTATATCGGTTCGACCAGTTCAAAGGGGCTGCACCATCTCGTCTGGGAAATCGTCGACAACTCGATCGATGAGGCGCTGGCCGGATACTGCGACCATATTGAAGTGGCGATCGAAAAAGACAACTGGATCCGGGTCCAGGACAACGGGCGCGGCATACCGGTCGGCATCCAGGAAAAGACCGGCCGTCCCGCAGTCGAAGTCATTATGACTGTCCTCCACGCCGGCGGGAAATTCGGCGGCGGCGGGTACAAAGTGTCAGGCGGACTCCACGGTGTCGGTGCTTCTGTAGTGAACGCACTGTCAGAACGCACGGAAGTGAAAGTGGCCCGTGACGGCCATCTGCACTTTATCGCGTTTGAGCGCGGGCAGATTTCCGATGAACTGAAAGTGATCGGCGACTCCGAAGAGACTGGTTCGGAAGTCCGTTTTAAGGCGGACCCCGAGATCTTCACGGAGACGACGGTCTATGAATATGACATCCTTGCGCACCGCCTGCAGGAGCTGGCTTACCTGAACCGGGGCATCCGGATCACGCTTTCGGACGAACGCGGAGAGGAAGAGCGGTCCGACTCCTACCATTACGAGGGCGGCATCAAGTCCTATGTCCAGCACATCAACGAGGACAAGGAGCCGATCCATGAAGAACCGATCTTCATCGAAGGCGAAAAAGACGGCATAGCCGTCGAGGTCGCCATGCAATATAACGCAGGATACGCGTCGAACATCTTTTCGTTCGCGAACAATATCAACACGTACGAAGGCGGAACGCACGAATCCGGCTTTAAGACGGCACTTACGCGGGTCATCAATGACTACGCGCGAAAAAACGGCCTGTTGAAGGATAATGATGCAAACCTTTCTGGTGAGGATGCGAGGGAAGGGCTGACGGCAATCATCTCCATCAAGCACCCGGACCCTCAGTTCGAAGGGCAGACCAAGACGAAGCTTGGAAACTCGGAAGTGAGCCAGATCGTCAACTCGCTGTTCTCGGAGGGGCTCGAACGCTTCCTCATGGAGAACCCGACCGGCGCGCGCATGATCGTCGAAAAGGGTCTCATGGCCGCCCGGGCGCGAGTCGCCGCGAAAAAGGCCCGCGAACTCACACGACGCAAGTCGGTGCTCGAGATTTCAAACCTTCCGGGCAAGCTTTCCGACTGCTCTTCCCGCGACCCGGCCATCAGTGAGCTCTACATCGTTGAGGGAGACTCGGCGGGCGGTTCAGCGAAAAATGGCCGCGACCGCCATTTCCAGGCGATTCTTCCGCTGCGGGGCAAAATCCTGAATGTCGAGAAAGCGCACATCAACCGGATCCTTTCCAATACGGAGATCCGGGCGATGATCACCGCTCTCGGTACGGGGATCGGCGACCAGTTCGACCTGGCGAAGGCCCGCTACCACAAAGTCGTCATCATGACCGATGCGGACGTTGACGGCGCCCATATCCGGACGCTGCTTCTGACGTTTTTCTACCGTTTCATGCGTCCGCTCGTCGAAGCGGGTTATGTGTATATCGCACAGCCGCCCCTTTATCAGGTCAAGCAGGGCAAGCATGTCGAATATTGTTACTCGGATGCGGAATTGCAGGAAATCCTCGAACGGCTTCCGCAGGTGCCTAAACCGGTCATCCAGCGATACAAGGGCCTTGGGGAGATGGACGCGGGGCAACTTTGGGATACGACGATGGATCCCGAGTACCGCACACTTCTCCAGGTCACACTTGAGGACGCACTGGAAGCCGATGCGATTTTCGAACAGCTCATGGGAGACGAAGTCGCACCGCGCCGTCAGTTTATCGAAGAAAATGCAGTTTATGTAAAGAATCTGGATATATAAGGCTTTACTTGAAAGGGGTCAAAGACCATGGCAGACACGCCGGACCGTGGCGTCCAACGCATTAACATCAGTACGGAGATGAAAACCTCGTTCCTTGACTACGCGATGAGTGTCATCGTGTCTCGTGCGCTGCCGGACGTCCGTGACGGGCTCAAACCGGTCCACCGCCGGATTTTGTATGCCATGCAGGACCTCGGCAACACCGCGGACAAACCGTACAAGAAGTCGGCCCGTATTGTCGGGGACGTCATCGGTAAGTACCACCCTCACGGCGATAGCGCAGTATACGACACGATGGTGCGCATGGCACAGGACTTCAACTACCGGTATATGCTCGTCGACGGACACGGAAACTTTGGATCGGTCGACGGCGATGCCGCAGCCGCCATGCGGTACACGGAATCCCGGATGTCGAAGATTTCCGCTGAGCTCCTGCGTGACATCAACAAAGACACGATCGACTATCAGTCAAACTATGACGGACAGGAAAAAGAGCCGATCGTGCTTCCGAGCCGTTTCCCGAACCTGCTGGTAAACGGTTCCTCGGGGATTGCTGTCGGGATGGCAACCAATATCCCGCCGCATAACCTCGGGGAAGCGATTAATGCGGTTCTCGCACTCGCGGACAATCCGGACATTACGACAGAGGAACTCATGGAAATCATTCCGGGGCCCGATTTCCCTACCGGCGGCCTCATTCTCGGCAGGAGCGGCATCCGCCGTGCCTACGAGACGGGCCGGGGCTCCCTCCTGACACGGGGGAAGGTCGAGATTGAAACCGCGCCGAACGGCAAGGAGACGATCCTCGTCCATGAACTTCCCTACCAGGTGAACAAAGCCCGGCTGATTGAGAAAATCGCAGAACTTGTCCGTGAAAAACGGATTGAGGGCATTACCGACCTCCGTGATGAGTCGGACCGCCGGGGCATGCGCATCGTCATGGAAGTCCGGCGCGATGCAAATGCCAATGTCATCGTGAACAATCTCTATAAGCACACCGCCCTCCAGTCAAGCTTCGGCATCAACATGCTTGCACTGGTGGACGGCCAGCCGAAGGTGCTCAGTCTGAAACAAATGCTCTTCCATTATCTGGAGCACCAAAAAGAGGTTGTCACTCGCCGTACGCGCTTTGAGCTAAACAAAGCGGAAGACCGCGCACATATCCTCGAAGGTTTGCGCATTGCGCTTGACCATATCGATGAGATCATCGCGCTGATCCGTGCTTCCAAGACGACCGACGAAGCAAAAACCTCCCTCATAGAGCGTTTCAGCCTGTCGGAGCGGCAGTCCCAGGCAATCCTTGACATGCGGCTCCAGCGGCTTACCGGTCTCGAGCGGGACAAGATCGAGGAAGAGTACAAGGAACTCCAGATCCTCATCGCCGAGCTTCGCGCCATTCTGGCCGACGAAAACAAGTTGCTTGAAATCATCAAAGAAGAGCTTGCCGAAGTAAAAGACCGGTTCGCAGATGCACGTCGGTCGGAAATCACTGCAGGCGGTTCCGAAATGATCGAGGACGAGGATCTGATTCCGGTCGAGAACTCTGTCATCACCCTCACGCACCGCGGCTACATCAAGCGGCTGCCGGCCAGCACCTACCGCAGCCAGCGGCGCGGAGGTCGCGGCGTCCAGGGCATGGGCACGAATGAGGACGACTTTGTCGAGCACCTGCTTTACACGTCCACCCATGACCGGATCCTGTTCTTTACGAATACCGGCAAGGTATATCGCCTGAAGGGCTATGAGATCCCTGAGTTCAGCCGGACGGCGAAGGGCCTTCCGATCATCAACCTGCTGGGCCTCGACAAAGGCGAAAGTGTCACGACGATGCTTCGCGTGGACGAATATGACGAAGAAGCGTTCCTCGTCTTTACCACCAAGCAGGGTGTTGCCAAGCGGACCCCTGTTACACACTTCGCCAATATCCGTTCGAACGGGCTGATCGCCCTTTCCCTGCGTGAGGACGACGAACTTGTCCAGGTTAAAGTGACCGACGGGACAAAAGACGTGGTCATCGGTACGCGCGGGGGCATGCTGATCCGATTCTTTGAAGACGATTTGCGTCCGATGGGCCGGACTGCGACAGGCGTACGAGGCATCCACCTCCGCAGTGATGACTATGTGATCGGTATGGACGTGGTCGAGGAAGGCCAGGAAATCCTCGTTGTCACGGAGCAGGGCTTCGGGAAGCGCACGCCTGAATCCGAATACCGGAGACAGACACGCGGCGGATACGGCCTGAAGACACTTCATGTAACCGACAGGAACGGCCCGCTCGTCTCGATGAAGTCGATTGACGGCACGGAAGATATCATGATCATCACGATTCACGGCATCCTGATCCGTATGGATGTCGCGGACATCTCGGTTATTGGCCGGATCACACAAGGTGTCCGCCTCATCAGGCTTGATGAGGGTGAATACGTGGCAACAGTCGCGAAAGTGGAAAAGGAAGAAGAAGAAGACCTTCCGGATGGAGAGATGGAAGACGTTCTGGAGGGACAATTCGACGATCCCGAGAAGCTGGAGCCGGAATCCTCGGTAGAAGGAGAGTTCCCTTCTATAGAGGATGACGGGGAAGACTTCGGATCCGATGAGATTGAAGACTCCGGCGACGGATCCGGACGGGAAGAAGAATAAATGCATGACAGGAAAACGGTTTTGACCGTTTTCCTGTTTTTTTGTTTTTGAGGGTTGCATTTTACTGCGCAGCCGAGTATAGTAGAGAAGTTGTCGTTCGGAGCACAATCCACAAAAAAAGATTCACTTTTTGTGTTGACTTTCCGGATCGGCGATGTTATGATAATTAAGCTCTCGTTAAGAGATATGTTCTTCACGGCGAGCGAC
>NZ_JCAXEU010000010.1:0-122167 GCF_059758705.1 Bhargavaea sp. GQ12 | reverse complement strand
TTTCCACTGGCACGGCAGTTTAACTACTCACCCGGCGACCTGTTTACCGAACCGCTTTGCGGAGAATGTCTCGGCAGACTGGACACACAGACAAATCTCATTGGCACGTGCATTAAATGTAAAAAGCGACAATGGATTCCCTACCTCGAAACATTGGTCGATTATTTTCTCATCTTCGGTAAAACCGCCACACTCAACGAATGCTCCAAATTTCTGCACCTCGGCCGCTCGAAAGCCGCGCAGCTTATGAAATCACCACTCTTCCTGCGCTACGGCAAAACCAATCGCACATCGTTTGAGCTGAACCGAAATAATGTGCGGATTTCACGGGACGGGAAACTGATTCTTCCCGGTCAAGAGGAGTGAATTGCGTAAACTCGGGGGCAGCCCACTTTTCGTACGCAAACTTCTTGAATTCGTACGCAAACCGTGGGGCGCCTCCTCTTTTCGTACGCGAACTCTTTAAATTCGCAAGCAAACAAAAAAACCGGGCGTGGGCCCGGTTTCCTCATCATCAATCTCTTTTCTTTTGTCCCCAGAACTGGTAGTAGTCGGTGCGGATGAAGCCGTTAAAGAGTTTTCGCTTCTTGGTGGCTTTCCGTCCATAAAGTTCTTCGAAGTTTTCCATGGACGAGAGCATGTAGACGGACCAGGTCGGGTGAGGCACCATGGCGCGGCCGAGGTCGCGGATGGCTTGTTCAACTTCTTCTACCTCGCCGATCCGTTCGCCGTATGGCGGGTTGGAGGCCATGACGCCATTTTGCTTGTCCGTGGTGAAGTCGGATGCCTGCATCTGCTTGAACTGTATGAGGTCTCCGAATCCGGCTTCGGCAGCGTTGGCCTCGGCGACCTTGATCATGCGGTGGTCAATGTCGGTCCCTGTGATGTCCAGTTCGATATCGTAGTCCGCGACGCTGTCCGCATGTGCGCGGACCTCTTCCCAGACCTCCGGTTTCATCCACGGCCATTGTTCGCTTACGAACTCACGATTATAGCCCGGCGCAAGGTTCTGGCCGATCATAGCGGCTTCGATTGCAAGGGTTCCGGAGCCACAGAACGGGTCGTGGAATGGACGATCCGGACTCCAGCGGGTCAGCTGGACAAGTGCTGCGGCGAGCGTCTCCTTAAGCGGCGCATCGCCCTGTCCCACCCGGTAGCCGCGCTTGTGGAGGCCCGGTCCGCTTGTGTCGATCGTGAGTGTCGCCATGTCTTTCAATACCGATACCTCGATCTTGAACAGTGCACCGGTCTCGGGCAAGATACCCCGTCGGCCATACGCCGAGTTCAGTCGCTCGACAATCGCTTTTTTCGAGATCGCCTGGCAGTCGCGGACGCTGCCCAGTTGGGATTTGACGGATTTACCGCTTACCGGGAATTCTGCATCTGCCGGAAGGTAATCTTCCCAAGGAATCGACTTTACGCCTTCGAAAAGATCATCAAAGGTTATCGCCTTGAACTCGCCGGCGACGATTTTCACACGATCTGCGACACGGAGCCACAGGTTCGCGCGTGCGATGGCGGTTTCATCACCTTCAAAATAGATTTTCCCATTTTCGACGGTCGGCTCGTAGCCGAGTGCGCGGACTTCGTCGGCGACGGGCTTCTCGAGGCCCATCGCAGCAGTCGCCACCAGTTTGAATGTTGTCATCGTACCACTCCTCACCGCCGGGAACGTCCCCGGCGAGTCTGCTGTATGTATCGTTATCGTACAAAAGAAACGCTCTCCTGTCATGGGAGAGCGTTTCGTTGTTTGCAAATATACCGTCGCCATTCGATAAGCCATGTTTTGTTCCTTCGTACTCAGACGGCTTGCGCCTCGTACTCCGGCGGTAATCATCTATCTACAGGCAGCTGCCTGTCCCTTCCTCTGTTCAGTTCCTTCGGAAGGACGCCCCTACCAAAATTTGGGTTTCTCGCTCGAGGGGTTTACCCGTTCCACCCGCACCGTTTCCGATGCGGCTACGTCACTGTGGCACTTTTCAGGAGATCTCTGCCGTATCCCGAAGGACTTAGGCATTATCCCCGCCGTCAGACCCGGATGGATCTGCCCCGGCTTATGACTTCGCCGGGCACGAACACTACGGTCATCTCAGAACCGTGCGAGCATGGACTTTCCTCTACAACCCGAAGTTGCAGCGATTACCTGAATGACGACTTTGGCATCGTTTATCATAACATAAACGCGCTCCGGAATCAATGAGGATAAGATTTCCATCTTCTCCACTCCGGAGCGCAGACTGAATTCAGTCGTTGAGCTTATTTCCAAACACATGGCGCTCGAGATTCGACAGACGCTTGAGGATGTCGAAATTCGTTGTGCCTGTCTGTTGAGGCGCCGGTGCGGATGAACGGCTTTTCAGCTCTTCAATTTCCTCGTAAAGCCGCTTGTTTTCTTCAGTAAGTGCGGCAATCTTCTTGTTGAATGATTCGTAGTCTTGGATGATTTCATCGAGAAAATGATCGACTTCGTCCGGCTTGTATCCCCGGACTCCAGTTTTGAACTCATGTTCGAGGATTTCCTTGGCAGTCAGTTTAGTCTCCATGACTCTCGTCCTTCCGTCTTTGCTTGCTTCCTTGAATTATAGCATATTTTGCCCGCCGGTGTTTAATCATGTCGGAAAGAAAGAGCCGCTACTGTCGGAATCTGCGCTTGCCCGGGAAATAGTCGGAACACTCCGCAGGAATATTTCCCCGCTTCGATTCTTATTTCCCCTGTTTTCTTCGAACACGGGCCAGGCGCTTTTCAAAGCGTTGCTGCCATCGTTCTTTCCTTGCGGGTTTCAGCGCCTTCATGTTTTTCAGGAGACCTGCGGCACGCAGACAGTTCATCTCTGCTTCGGGCAGCTTACCAAGGCGGTGTTCCTGCAGTTTCGCCAACTCTTCTAGCGCCTGCAAAGTCTTCCCTTCATCAAGGCCACCCTTGTAGGCCTGCAAAAAAGCAGATTCCGCATCCTTGTATCGCTGCTCTTTCTTTAGGAGGAAGCCGAGGTAATAATACGCTTCGTCAGTTTCGTCGAAAAAGACGTTCGTCACTTCCTCCAGCACCTCACGGCTTTTCTCATATGCTTTCAGGTCACCGAACCATTTGCCGATGTTGGTATGCGGAAGCGGGGTCTCTTCTTCGTTTTCTTTCATGAGAAGGCCGGTCAGTCTGGTGAACAGCGTCACCAGCGACAGCAGGTCCCACTCATTATGACGAAGGACGCGGAGCAGAAGGTCCGGGTTCCCGCTCCGCACCGCATCGGTATAAATAATCGGTGCAAGGAACCCGGGAACATCGTCTTCCCGATGAAATCCGAGCACTTCTTCCTCGACTGATTTCAGTGAGAAACTCTCGAGACCACCCTTCCATATGCGCCGGGTACCCTGGAGCAGGTCAATATGCGTCGGGTCATGAAGCTTGGGAAGATGTTCGCGGTTCATCGTCCAGCGGGTATGAAGCTGCGGCCAATCGAAGCTCTTGCCGTTGTAGGTAACGATTGTCCGTCCGGGTTTCCAGAGACCCGTCTCGAAAAGGAATGCCGTCTCGTGTGCGGGATCTGCCAGGACATATTGGTCAAGTGTGAAATCATACCCGTCCGTCGTAAGCAGGCCGGCCATGAAGATGAGTGAACCGGTCCCCTTGAGGCCGGTAGTTTCCGTATCGAAAAACAGCAGCTTTTTCTCGTCCCCTTCGGCGAATGGATGGATGCCGTCGGAGCCGGACCAGACGGATGCCGCTTCCTCGAGCTTGCCCAAAGCCAGACCGCCATGAACCGTGTCTGCCTGGTAGTGTGTCCGCTTCAGGAAAACTGTTCCGAACTGGTTGTCGATGCGCATCAGTCCGGCCGCTTCCCATCGTTCTGCGTATTCCGGCACAGGCGGCTTTTTAAAAGCAGTCTCCTTCACTTTCTCCGCAGGTGCCTTTTTCAGCATTTTCTTCATCTGCATCAGGCGGTTTTCATAGGACATGGCGGTTCACCCCGCAAGCTTTCTGAGAAGCTCGGCGACACGGCGCTTGATGCTGCCTCCGGATTCCTGAGCGCCGATGCAGACCGGACAGCCGGAGTCGCACGGGCACATCTCTACGTGACCGGCTGTCTGTTCAAGAAGATCAGGCCACATGCCGTGGATCCGTTTGCTGAGGCCGATGCCGCCCGGGTAGCTGTCATAGACAAAGAACGTCGGCCGCTTTGTATGGACTGCCTTCACCTGCGGCACAACATGAATATCTGAGCGGTCACAGCTGACAAACAACGGAATGAACGAATGCATCGCATACGCCGCCCCGGTCATCGTGTCAGTCAGATCAGATTCTGTCCAGTCCGCCGGCCGCTCAAACGATAGCCAAGCAGATGACGTGTGCATCTCTTCTGCGGGTAGCGTAATCGGCCCAGAACCGATGTTGTCATGTGTGTCGAAACGGATCTTCTTGAAGATAGTCGGCATGGCGAGTACGGCAATGTCTCCGAATGATTCGGTATGGTCTCCCTGCTCCTCGAATTCATCTTCTGCGATGACCTTGAGTTCGACGGCGAGGTTGGCGTCGGTGAAGTAGTCGACATCAACTTCCCGCACGTACGCCTTCTTTTCCTCCCAGTCGAGTTCCTCGACCTGGTACTGGGTACCCTGGTGAATATAGATGGCTTCCTCATGGAGGAGCGTCATCGCGCTGTAGCGGTCCATCTCCCCTATGACCGTCGTGTCGCGCGGGACCGATTTATCGATAATGATGACGTTCTCCTGAGAGGCAGAACGCAGGCTGATCTCGCTTGCCGGGAAGCGGTCGCTCATCCAGTGCCACTTGTCGCCCGCCTGGACGAGAATTCCCTCTGCCGCCAGAAAAGCAAGCAGTTCCTGCACGTCAAACTCACCGTACTGCTCATCAATTGTAAACGGCAGCTCGAACGACGCGCATTTCAGGTGATCCATGAGAATCAGGATGTTGTCCGGATGGATGCGCGCCTCTTCCGGCGACTGCCCGAACAGATACTCCGGATTTTCAATCACATACTGGTCAAGAGGCAGTGACTGGGCAACATAGACGATCAGCGCCTCGTCCTGGCGGCGGCCGGCACGGCCCGCCTGCTGCCAGGCACTTGCAATGTTGCCCGGATAACCGGTCATGATGCAGGCCTGGAGCTGGCCGATATCGACACCGAGCTCGAGCGCATTCGTTGAAACGACCGTCTTGATCTCTCCGTTTCTGAGCCCCTTTTCAATCTCCCGCCGCTCCGACGGCAGATAGCCGCCCCGGTAGCCGCGGATCGTTGTATCGGACAGCTTTTTCTTTGTCATCTCTTTCATATACGTGACGAGCATCTCGACACGCACCCGGCTCTTGGCGAATACAATGGTCTGGATGTTCTCCTGGTACAGCCTGCGGGCAAGGTCACGCACCTCGAGCACTGCAGACCGCCGGATGCCGAATGTCTTGTGTACCACAGGGGGATTGTAGAAGATGAAGTGCTTTTTTCCGGACGGCGCACCGTTGTCGGCGATCAGCGCCATCTCCCGGTTCGCAAGCGACTCCGCGAGCTCCTTTGGATTGGCGATCGTAGCAGACGTACAGATGATGACCGGGTCGCTTCCGTAGTAGCGCGCGATCCTGATCAGCCTGCGGAGCACATGCGAGACATGGCTGCCGAATACCCCTTTATACGTATGAAGCTCATCGATCACGATATACTTCAGATTCTCGAAAAGCGAGACCCACTTCGTATGGTGCGGCAGGATGCCGGAGTGGAGCATGTCCGGATTCGTCATGATGATGTGCCCCGACTTCCTCACTTTCTGTCGGATGCCCGGGCTCGTGTCTCCGTCATACGTATGGCTGAGGATCTCCTCACCGCTTTGCTCGATCAGCCTGTGAAGATCCGCCATCTGGTCCTGTGCGAGGGCTTTTGTCGGGAACAGATAAAGCGCCCGTGATGAATGGTCCTCAAGAACAGACTGCAGCACTGGAAGGTGGTAGCAGAGCGATTTGCCGGAGGCGGTCGGCGTCACGGCAGTAAATGACTTGCCGGAAACCGCCAGATCAAAGGCTTCACGCTGGTGTGTGTAAAGCTGTCCGATTCCCCGTGATTCGAGTGCTTTCCGGATTGACGGGTGAAGACGTTCCGGGAAAGGCGCATATCGCGCATCCTTACCTTCAATGACCCGGTGATGACGGATCGAATCGCGCATTTCGGAATCGGAGAGCCATTCACCGACAAGCTCACTGATGGTCTTCTGCTTATTGAGCATCATCCGTCCCCTCCTCCATTGCGGCCATCATCGTTTTGAGCAGATACTCAGCCGATTGGATGGAATCATAAAAGCGCTTCTTGCCGGTTTTCGGATAAAACGATTGGACGACAAATTGCGTCATCATATCTGCCGCATTCTCGATCTGTGCTTCGTGAACATGCTTCGGCCGCTCTTTCCTTATCCACTCGTTTGACATTTCCTTCCAATCTCTGATCAGCTGATGGACATGGTCTGCATATGGCTTTACTTCGCCAAAAAAGTCCGGTTCCCGTTCTTCCTCCCTCATGCGGGCATGACGTGGCCGGCATTTGCCGCATTCGTCAAGCAGCTCTGATGTCATTTCAAAAAGTTTCATATATAGAGTCGTCCTTTTTAGTTGGTTTTCTTCATCCTACCAAATATGATGGTAAGTGACCACCTGGAGGGGAACAGACATTCCTTGATTGGGGTTTGTAAAAATCATCCACCTGCTAATGCGCAACCCCGTACTGTCTTAAGACGTCCTATTGCGTGTGGTATGATAGGTGGAATGCGAGGTGAGGAAAATGGCGATCCGCTATCCGGGGGGGAAGAAGTATACCCCGGCCGATAAGCCCGTGATGAAGTCTGCGAAAAAAGACTATTCGTTCAGTAACAGGGGTAAGACATTGGAGGACGAATTGGACGAGTCCAATGCCTACTATCTCGCAAACGGCATCGCGGTCATCCACAAGAAACCCGTACCTGTTCAGATCGTGAAGGTCGACTATCCGTCAAGAAGTGCCGCGGTCATACGTGAAGCCTACTTCAAAACACCGTCGACGACCGACTACAACGGGATCTACCACGGCCATCATATTGATTTTGACGCGAAGGAGACCCGGATCAGCTCTTCTTTTCCGCTAAAAAACATCCACGAACACCAGATCGGGCATATGCGCAGCGTGACGGATCAGGGAGGCACCGCTTTCCTGATCGTCAAGTTCACAGAAACTGAACGTTATTTTATCGTACCGTTTGATCTGGTCGACCGTGCATGGAAGCGGATGGAAGACGGAGGCCGGAAATCAATTCCAATCACTGAATTGGAGGAGGAGGCTGTCGAGTTCCATGCCGGATTCCGGCCGAGGCTCGACTACCTGGGAGCCATCGCGAAATTAGGCATTTCTTAACGCAACAGAAAGAGAGGAAAACCTATGAGTGACCATATTCAATCCCGCTCCCAAAGGCGGAAACAGCAGGAGCAGTCCCGCAAGTCGGACAGGAAAAGCTCCAAAAAACCGGCGGGCAAAAAGAAACAGCCGCTCTGGAAAAAGATCCTGAAAGTCGCTGTCCTTCTCGCGGTCATCGGTTTCGTATTCGGCGTCGGACTGTTCACGTTCTACGCCGCGACCGCGCCCGAACTGGATGAGGAATCGCTGAAGGATCCGCTGGCTTCTGAGCTGTATGTGGAAGGCTCGGAAGAACCGCTCATTACACTTGGGCCCGAAAACCGGGAATTTGTGGAATACGAACAGATTCCGAAACTTATGGAAGATGCCATCCTCGCAACTGAGGACGTGCGTTTCTACAAGCACCACGGGATGGACCTTTGGCGTCTCGGCGGCGCGGTGCTTGCCAACTTCCGCGATGGATTTGGCGCACAGGGCGCCAGCACACTCACCCAGCAGGTCGTGAAAAACTCGTTCCTCCAGAACGAGAAAACGCTGAAGCGGAAAGCCCAGGAAGCATGGCTTGCCTTCCAGCTTGAGCAGAAATATGAAAAAGAAGAAATTTTCGAGATGTACTTCAACAAAGTACTCATGACCGACAATATCTACGGCTTCGGTACGGCGGCAGATCAGTTCTACGGAAAAGAACCGGAAGAACTTCTGTTGCATGAGGCAGCCCTTCTCGCCGGAATGCCTCAAAGTCCAAACCGATATAATCCTTACCGTCATCCCGAACGGGCCGAAAAGCGCCGGAACATCGTCCTTGGATTGATGGTCCAGCACGGTAAGATCGCCCAAGAAGAGGCGGACGCGGCAAAAGCAGTGCCTGTCACAGAAGGGTTGATTCCGCCTGAGGAACAGAAACACCATGGCAACAGCAAATATGCAGCCTTCGTCGATATGGTTCGCGAAGAGCTAGAAGAACATGACCTTTCCATTGCGGATGGCCTGAAAATCTACACTACATTGGATCCGGCTGCCCAAGAAACAGTGGAAGCCACCATCACTCACGAAAAAATTCCTGGTGAAGCATCTTCCAGTGCAGCAGTCATCGATACTAAATCCGGAGCCGTTAAAGCGATTGCCGGGCGTCCCGATTACAAGACCGGTGACAAAAATCTTGCACTTGTCAGCAGCCGTTCCGTCGGATCAACGATCAAGCCGATTCTTGACTACGGTCCGGCCGTCGAGTATCTTGACTGGTCAACCGGCCAAACGGTCAATGATGAACGCAGGACTTACAAGGGAAGCGACCAGATCATAAGAAATGCTGACGGTCGTTATCGTGGTAAAATGACGATGCGAAAGGCACTTTATATGTCCCAAAACGTTCCGGCTGTATCTACATTTGAAGAAGTCGGAGCCGAAAAGGCAGCTGGGTTTGCAAAAAAAGTTGGTATCAATGTAGAAAACCCTAATTCATCTTCTGCTTTGGGCGGTGGAGTCGGCGCCTCGCCGCTTCAGATGGCCAGCGCGTATGCCGCATTCGGCAACGGCGGGATGTACACAGAGCCATACACCATCAATAAAGTCGTACTCCGCGATGGCAAAACAGAACGTGATCTGCGTCCTAAGCCGGTAAGTGCCATGAAGGATTCCACCGCCTATATGATTACGGATGTTCTCAGAGATGTAGTGAAGAACTCCCAGGGAACAGCATACAAAAATGTAAGTTCTCATGGTCTGGATGTTGCCGGCAAGACCGGAACGACCAACTATGATACAAAGACATTTGAAGAGCGATTTAGCGGTGAAGACATGGCAGTCCCAGACAGTTGGTTTGTCGGATATACTCCGGAATATTCCATCGCAGTCTGGACCGGCCATGAGGACTATTACACACCGCTTACAGAATGGGAAGAACGCTGGTTCCCTCAGAGAGCCTTTTCTGAAATCCTAGGTGATCTCGCCCAACGCGGTGAACACACTTCCTTCAAGAAACCGAAATCCGTCGTCGAAGCGACGATTGAGATCGGCACGGACCCGCTCCGCCTTGCGAGCGACTGGACACCATCCGACCGGAAGAGCACAGAGCTGTTCGTCCGCGGTACGGTGCCGGAGCGTGTGTCCAAGACGTATGAACCTGAAGAAGAAGAGGAAACAACAGAAACCCTCCCGGCTCCTACCGGCCTGAACGCGGACTATGATGAGGCACAGAACCTCGTCCGGCTCAGCTGGAACCACGAAGGCGGTGACGGTGTCGAGTTCGCCGTCACGTACAGTGTCGATGGCGGTGGTGCCCAGAACCTGACGACCACGACCGATACCGCCGCAGCGGCCACAGGCGTCGAACCGGGCAGGACCTATACCTTCTCTGTCGTCGCCAGATCAGGAGATGCCAGCAGCCCGCCTGCGACGGTCTCACTCCAGATCGGCGGTGCGCCTGAGGAGGAGCAGCCGGAGGAACCTGAAGAAAACGAACAGCCACCTGAAGAGAACGAGCAGGAACCGGATGAAAATGAACAAGAGCCGGATGAGAATGAACAGGGAGAAGGCGGAAACGCCGGAAACCCTGGCAACCAGAACCCCGGCCAAGGCCAGGGTGGCGGATCCGGCAACCAAGGCAATCCGAATAATGGCCAGGGCGGAGGTCAAGGCAACCAGGGCGGCGGCCAGGGACAGACTCCTGGAGGCGGCGGCCAAGGCGGCCAGACCGAACCCGGCAGCGGTGATGGTTCCGGAGACGGCGATACCGGCGGAACCGGAAGTCCATAATCAGAAAACGTCCATGCGGAATGACCGCATGGACGTTTTTTTGTATGCCGATTAGTGGATGCACGCCTTTTTTCGTACGCGAACTCTTTGGATTCGTACGCAAACCCGGGACGCTCCCCACTTTCCATCCATAAATCCTCGCTGAATCTAATACTCAAAAAAAAAAAAACGGAATGGCCTTTTTATCGCCAATTCCGGTTTTTGTGTTCATTCCATTTCCTCGTCTTTTTTGTTGAGCCCCATGCGCTTGCGCCCTTCCCTGCACATGTTGAGGATTGGGCAGATGCCGCATTCCGGAGTTTTCGCTTTGCAGAAATAGCGGCCGAAGAATATAAGCTGATGGTGGGTCTGGGACCACTCTTCTTCCGGTGTCCACCGCATCAGTTTCTGTTCCACTTCCATCGGGCTGTCTTTCCAGCGGTTGATTCCGAGGCGCTTGGAAACCCGTTCCACATGGGTATCGACGGCAAAGGCGGGCACGCCGTAAGCGACGGAAACGACGACGTTTGCAGTCTTGCGACCGACACCGGGAAGCGTCGTCAGTGTATCCCGGTCGTCAGGAACGATGCCCCCATACTTTTCAAGCAGGATTTCACTCATCGCCCGAATGTTTTTTGCTTTGTTGCGGAAGAGGCCGATCGACCGGATGTCGTTCTGGACCTCCTCGAGCGGAACTGCAAGATAATCTTCAGGCCGCTTGTACTTTTTGAAGAGATCTTTTGTCACCCGGTTGACCAGCGCGTCGGTGCACTGGGCAGACAGCATCGTTGCGACCAGCAGCTCGAACGGATTGTCGTGTACGAGCTCACAGTGCGCGTCAGGATACATATCCGCTATTTCGTCGCGGCATACCTTCCATTGTGCTTTCGTCAGCATGTCCCGGTCCTTTCTGAAACGGCCGGCTCCCTTTAAGAAGCGGGAGCCGGCCGTCCGGTTGTTGTCCGCCCTTCAGTCCCGTTCTTCCAGCCAGTTGTAGAACGGGACTTTCCGTTTGGTTTCATTTCCGGCCGCATGGCGCGGAGGCTGGGACTGGCCACGGAAGTTCCGTGCCTCCCCCTCTGCTTCTTCGACGGTCCGGATATTTTTCTTTTTCCATTCAAACAGTATCCGATCGATGTAGCGGAGGCTTACCTTCCGGGCAATCACCGCTTCGCGCAGTGCTGCCTTGATCAGGTCGGCGGAATGGCCGTCCTGGTCAAACCACATCGAGATCGTCTCGCATTCCATTGGGGAAAGAAGACGTCCGAACTCTTGCTCGAACATCGCGAAAATCTCGCCTTCTTCCGCCTGCCGGTTTTCTTCCTCCTCGCCGGAGCAGCCGAGGACCTGAACATCAACAAGCCGTGTCCACAGGGGCTGAAGGGAATAGTTTTCATTCAGCAATCCCTTGTCGTCCATTGTCCGCTCGATTGTCAGCAAGCCGGACTGCATGAGGCGCTGGAGGCCGTGCCCGATCTCTTCTTCCGAAAGGGACATCCGCACCGCCAAATCGGACGGTCCGGGCAAACCCTGTCCTTCTTCTGCAAATGACATCAGCTGCAGGACGAGCAAGGCATCAAGGTCACGGATGCCCACTTGCCTGTAAGAGCTAAAAAAGAGCTGGGAAATGGAGACATTCCCCTGCTCAATCCAGATGCGGAGCCGATCCTGACTGTTCACCGAATCAACCTCCTTCATCTTTCTCATGGGTAGAGCCTGTTCAACAGACGCGGGAACGGAATCGCTTCACGCACGTGTTCCGCACCGGAGATCCAGGCGACCGTACGTTCAAGGCCGAGACCG
Organism: Bhargavaea sp. GQ12; assembly: GCF_059758705.1. Taxonomy (NCBI): domain Bacteria; kingdom Bacillati; phylum Bacillota; class Bacilli; order Caryophanales; family Caryophanaceae; genus Bhargavaea; species Bhargavaea sp. GQ12. The sequence continues at coordinate 110,252 of NZ_JCAXEU010000010.1, read as the reverse complement.
AAGCCGGAGTGCGGCACGGAGCCCTGCTTGCGGAGTTCGAGGTACCATGCATAGGCTTCTGGGTCGAGCTGATGCTCTTCAATCCGCTGCTTCAGAAGTTCATGATCATGGATCCGCTCGGAACCTCCGACAATTTCGCCGTAGCCTTCAGGCGCGATCAGGTCAGCGCAGAGAACGACATCGTCGCGGTCCGGATGCGGCTGCATATAGAACGGTTTGATCGCCGTCGGATAATTGACGATGAATACAGGCTTGTCGTAGTGTTCTGCGATGGCCGTCTCATGCGGCGCGCCAAAGTCGTCGCCCCATTTGATATCGTCAAAGCCCTTTTCATGAAGGAACTCGATGGCGTCATCGTAGGAAATGCGAGGGAACGGTGCCTGTACGTTCTCGAGTTTCGATGTGTCGCGGCCCAGTACTCCGAGTTCCAACTTACAGTTTTTCAGCACGGACTGAACGAGATGGGAGACATACTGCTCTTGAACCTCGAGGCTCTCCGCGTGTTCCGTGAACGCCATTTCCGGTTCCATCATCCAGAATTCGATCAGATGCCGGCGCGTCTTGGATTTTTCGGCGCGGAATGTCGGACCGAACGAGAATACCTTGCCCAGTGCCATCGCGGCTGCTTCCAGATGAAGCTGGCCGGACTGTGACAGGAAGGCATCCTCTTCGAAGTATTTGGTATGGAACAGTTCCGATGTTCCTTCCGGTGCGGAACCTGTCAGGATCGGCGGGTCGATCTTCACAAATCCGCGCTCATTGAAGAACTCATAAGTTGCCCGGATGATTTCATTCCTGATTTTCATGATGGCATGTTGTTTCTTGGACCGGAGCCAGAAGTGGCGGTTGTCCATCAGGAATTCCGTGCCGTGCTCTTTCGGTGTAATCGGGTAGTCTTCCGCTTCTCCGATCACTTCGATGCCGGTTACCTGGAGTTCGTATCCGAACGCGGAACGCTCGTCAGTGACAACAGTTCCCGTAACGTACATCGACGTTTCCTGATTCATCGATTTCGCTGTAGAGAAAATTTCTTCCTCCACATCAGCCTTGACGACGACACCCTGCACGAAGCCGGAACCGTCGCGGAGCTGAAGGAAGGCAATCTTCCCGCTTGAGCGTTTGTTCGCGAGCCAGCAGCCGATGCGGACCGTTTCTCCTACATGCTGCGGCATCTCTTTGATCATGATTTTATCCATAAAGTAAACCCTCCGTATTTTCGTTCAGTCTTGCCAGCGCGCTTCCACAAATTCACGGATCCGCCGGACGGCTTCCTTGAATTGTGAGAGTTCTGTCGCATAGCTGAGCCGGATCGTATCCGGGGCTCCGAATCCGCTGCCTGGAATAACGGCGACTTTCGCCTCTTCAAGAAGTGCGCGGACAAAGGCGTCAGTGTCTCCAAAGCCTGTCTTGTTCACAGCTTCCGAGACATCCGGGAGCAGGTAAAACGCGCCCTGCGGCTTTAACACCTTGAATCCCGGGATATCTGAGAGAAGCGGATAAACGGCTTCAAGCCGCTTTCCGAAGTCTTCCCGCATTTTTTCGACCGCATCCCACGAGCCGTCATAGGCCTCGATCGCCGCATACTGTGACGTCGTGACCGGGTTTGAAGTGGAGTGGCTCGCAAGGTCCGTCATCGCCTTGATGACTGCTTCGTCGCCGCACGCGTAACCGATCCGCCAGCCAGTCATCGAATGGGATTTCGAGACGCCGTTGATCACGATTGTGCGCTCTTTCGCATCTTCCGAAAGCGTTGCGACGGAAACGTGCTGTGCGTCACCATAAATCAGCTTTTCATAAATTTCATCAGAGATGATCCAGATGTCCGCTTCCTTGCACACTTCCAGGATGGCGCGCAGCTCGTCCTCCGTATAGATCATGCCAGAAGGGTTGCTCGGTGAGTTCAGGATGAACGCTTTCGTCTTTTCCGATACGGCTTCTTTCAGCTGCTCCGCCGTAATTTTAAATCCGGAATCAACCGATCCCTCTACATGGACAGGCACACCGCCCGCGAGCTTGACCTGTTCGGGATAGCTAACCCAATAAGGAATAGGAATGATCACTTCGTCGCCCGGGTCAAGAATGACCTGGAAGAGCGTATAGAGGACATGCTTCGCCCCGATGCCGACCATCACTTCGGATGGCTTGTATGTAAGTCCGTGGTCCCGCGACATTTTCCGGATAATCGAATCCTTCAGCTCCGGAAGGCCGCCGGCCGGCGTATATTTCGTCTTGCCTTCCTTCATCGAGGCATACGCTGCTTCGATGATATGATCCGGCGTATTGTAATCCGGCTCCCCGGCACCGAGTCCGATGACATCGATGCCCTCTTTTTTCATCTGCTTCGCCTTTGCCGTGATCGCGAGCGTTGTCGATGGCGTAAGCGTTTCTGTACGTTTTGCGAGTCTGCGCTCCATGCCGGGAACCCCTTCCTATAAGTTCAATATTTTTTTGCGTACTTTGCCATCTCCAAAATTGAGATGAACATAGTTCAGCTTATCATCCGGCCCGGTAAAGGCCACTTCCCAGAACAGCCCGCTTTCATCATTGCCAAGATGCACATGCAGGACTTTGCGGACATCCATGTCCTCCCGTACAACATCAAGCGCCTGCCTCGAACCGATGCCGTCCTTCAAAAGCACGGAATGCATTTCCCCTTCTGTACCGTCCGGAACAAATACTGCTGCCGGCTTTCCGTCCTTATTCTTGCCGAGAACTGTAATCGACGGCTCGGAGCCATTGACCGGGTATGACCTGGAAATTTCCGCTAGATAACCTTCATCGATGGCACGCGTTTCCGCCTTTTCCTCCGCGTTGCCGATCGGCTTCTGAGCGGTATAAAAGAGAATGACACCGATCAGCGTGATAAATGCGAGCACGAGGATGATGCTGAACCTTTTCCGGTTTTTCATGACGCTGTCACGTCCTGTATATCGTGAATACGGCTGTTTCCTGATCATCCGGATCAAGCGCCAGGCCGAACATCAGGTCATCTTCCTTTAATGTCCGATTGAGCGCATCAACGATTTTGTACAGATCCGGCTGATGCTTGATTTTCAACGTATTCACGATTTCGATTCTGCTTTCCATATTTGACCCGCCTTCTGTATTCATACTTCGTCATTATACCAACTTTCCAATTCAAGCACCATATCACCGAGACCTACTTTCTCGACCGGAACCGGCGGAAGTGCACGGATAAAATCATGGCCGTACGACTTCTTCTCGATGCGCCGGTCAAGAACGATGTATGCGCCCCGGTCTGATGACGAGCGGATCAGCCGTCCGAATCCCTGCCTGAATTTGATGATGGCTTCCGGGAGGGAGAGTTCCTGGAACGGATTTTTTCCGGATGCGGCAATTCTGGCTGCACGTGCCTTGAACAGAGGGTTCTCAGGCGAACTGAATGGCAGGCGGACAACGATGACAGCGGCGAGCGCATCACCCGGTGCGTCTACTCCTTCCCAGAAGCTGTCGGTTCCGAAAAGGACGGAATTGCTGAAGCGCTGAAATGATTTCAAGAGGCGCATCCGGCTACCCGGCGTAATGCCCTGGGCGATCAGCATGTGCTCTGCAAGCAGTTCGCTGTCCACGATCAGTTCATACGTTTTTCTGAGCATATCATGAGAGGTGAATAGTACAAAACACCTGCCCCCTGTCGCGATGACTGCCTGGACGACCGCATCCGCAACTGATTCGATATATTCCTGCTGCGGCACGTTAAGAATGTCAGGCATATCGCTCACGATATACATTTTCGCGCCACGGTAAAACTCGGGGGGTGCGGCGAACTTTTGGATTTCCACCGTTTTGGGAAGACCGATCTGATCAGCGATGAACCGCTCCCGCCCAGGCAGCGAAAGTGTCCCGGATGTCCAGATTACACCGAACCGGCCATCGGGTTTCACCGCTTGCCGGATCAATCCGGAGACATCCGCCGGCTGGCGCACAATTTTCAGACTGCCGGGAATGCTCCTCATATCCGCCTCGATCCATGCAGCCGCATCATCCAGACCAGCCGGGCCGAACAACTCCATCCAACCGGCGGCCTGCAGGCGGATTTCACGGACCCAGTGCTGCCACTCTGAATAGAAACGGGCTTCTTCCGGGTACTTCTCCCCCGCTCCATTCATAAGCGGTCCGGTGAGTTCAGCCACCTTGTCAAGGTATGCATACAGCAATTCTCCCGCCTCCCTGCAGAGCAGGACAAGCGGTTCGAGATCGGCGAGCGCAAATGTCCGCTTCTGCTCATGCGGACGGTCTGAACCCAAAGCCTGAATCAGAGACTGCATTCCTTCAAATGCGGCATCAAAAGCGTCCATCGCCCGGTCGTACATTTCTCCGGAACGCACGGCTTCGCGTTCTCCGGGCATGCCGGTTTTGCGGGACAGCGAAACGAACCGGTCCTGCAGAAGGCCCTCGCCGGGTTTGCCCATCTGCCCGAGTGTATATTTAAAGTCCGTGTAAGAGAAAAGAGTCTCCGCATGTGCCCTGGCTGCTGTAATGAACTGATGTGCCTCATCAATGACCATTCCTGATATATTCGGAAACGGTGAATGGCTGCGGTCCTGTGCAGAGAGAAGCATGGCATGATTGGTGATGATCAGGTCCGCATTCCGTGCACGGTGCAGCGACCGGAGATAGAAATCGGAATTCTCAAGCCCGTTATCCCGGACAGCCGCACGGTATTTCCGGATCTTGTCAAGGAATAGCCGCCCCCCGCCGGAAACGTTGAGTTCTTCCATATCTCCCGTCTCCGTACCGGCAAGCCAGACGACTACCTGCAAAATGGCAAGGGTCTCGTCATAGGACTCATCTTCCGCCGCCAAAATGCCCGCAAACCTTTCAAGGTCGATATAATGACCGACTCCCTTCAGTAGAGCCGTGCGAAGCGGCACTCCGACGGCCCGCTCCGCTTTTTCCATATCACGTCCGATGATCTGTTCGGTCAGATGATTGGTATGGGTGCTGATGACGACTGGCCGTCTTTCCCGTACAGAGTGCACGGCTGCCGGCAGCAGGTAGGCGAACGTCTTGCCGATGCCGGTCGCGGCCTCGACAGCAATCTCGGTCTTAGACTCAAGAGAACCGTAAACAGCATCCATCATTGCAGACTGCGCTGGCCGCTCCTCATAATTTTCGAACGCATGGCGGAAAAGAGTCTTTTTTGCATCTTTGCCTTCAGGATATCCGATGTCAGCAGAAACCCGATTCTTTTGCGGAATCGGATTTTTCATTGCGATACCCTTCCATATAAAGTGGCCTTTCTCCCTCGCGACATGTCTCCTCTTTTTCTTGAGCGCTTCATAGAAGAGGGAGCTCAGATCAGACTTGAGGCGGAATGACCGCTTGTGGAGGATGGACAGCGTCGGCTCAGGAAGCTTGTCTGTTTCTTCCTGAAGCCGGATGAGGAGTTCCGCGGTCGCTGCGGCGTCTTCTATGGCACGGTGGGCATTTTCCAGACCGATGCCGAATTCCGCTGCTATATCCTGCAGCTTGAAACTCGGCGCCGAGGGACAGATGATTTTGGCAAGCTCCACTGTATCAACAGTTTCACCGCTCCATTTCGGGAGTCCTGCCCGCCGGAATTCGTGTTGCAGAAACGGCAGATCAAACGAAACATTATGCGCGACGAACACACAGCCTTCCAGCCATTCCCGGATTTCCGCGGCCCGGTCCTCGAACAGCGGTGCGTCTGCCACATCCTTTTCCCGGATGCCGGTCAGGCTGCTGATGAAGGCGGGGATTTTCCGTCCGGGCTTCAGGAACGTGGCATACGTTTTTGTCACCCTGCCGTTTTCCACGAGCGCCATCCCGATTTCGATAATCCGGTCTCCACTTTTCGGTGAATGTCCGGTCGTTTCAAGATCCACGACCGCATATCGTTTTCCATCCATCTTTATCATCTCGCTGTCCGTCGGTGTCTTACGGAAATTGTACCACAACCAGCGGACTTGAATCGTCTCGCGGCCGCCTAAAGCTGGTTCATTCCGTTGCGGAACAAAAGAACTCCCGGAGCCTGTGGCCCGGGAGTCCGCATTTCAATAGATCGTCGCTTCCGGCTCGTGTCCGATAACGGCATCGACCCGGTTTTTTTCGCCCATCAGCACGATGTTCGGCGTATGCTGTTCCGCTTCTTTCGAATCCACGTTGACATAACTCAGGATGATAACGATATCGCCCGGCTGGACAAGTCGGGCGGCGGCACCGTTCACACAGATGACTCCGCTACCGCGGCTGCCTTCTATAATATACGTTTCGAAGCGGGCGCCGTTGTTGTTGTTGACGATCTGGACCTTTTCGTTCGGCACCATGCCGGCCGCGTCCAGGATGTCTCGGTCGATGGTGATGCTGCCTACATAGTTCAGGTTGGCTTCCGTGACAGTTGCACGGTGGATTTTGCCGTTCAGTATGATTTTCAGCATGTTTTATCCTCCATCGCGACCAGTATGTTGTCGATCAGGCGCGCGCCGGAAAACTGCACCGCTGTGGCGACGATCGCTTCCTGCGATTCCGCAGTAAGGGGCCGGAGTGACGGATACTCTAGGATTTCCGCATAATCGGTCTTTCCGCCAGGGATAAGTGCGAGTTCATCACGCACAATTTTAAGTGCGCGATCAGCATCTCCCGTTTCCCGGAGCATCCTGCTCCCTTTACGCAAGGCTTCATAAATGGACGGGGCTTCCTGTCGTTCTGCCGGTGTCAGCCTGACATTCCGTGAGCTTTTTGCGAGCCCGTCCTTTTCCCTGACAGTCGGTACGCGCCGGATTTCGACGGGGAAGTTATAGTCCCTGACAAATGTTTCGATAATAGCAAGTTGCTGGGCGTCCTTCTGTCCAAAGTAGGCCCGCTCCGGCCGGATCAGGTGAAACAGCTTCGTGATCACTTTCAGGACACCGTCAAAGTGCCCCGGACGGCTCGCACCGCACAAAACGTCCGCCTGTTTGCCGGGCAGGATCCGGATATCGCTTTTTTTCGGATACATCTCTTCAGGCGACGGATGAAACAGGATGTCGACTCCCGCTTTTTCTGCAAGCGCCGCATCCCGCTCCAGGTCCCTCGGATAGCTGTCGTAGTCTTCTCCGGGACCGAACTGTGCCGGATTGACGAAGATGCTCATGATCACAATATCATTTTCTTTCCTGGCTTCCTCAACAAGAGCCAAATGCCCCTCATGCAGATAGCCCATCGTCGGGACGAATCCGATGCTCTTCCCTTCCGAAGCCAGGCGCCCCGATACTGCGGCCATGTCTGCGACTTTATCAATGTGCTTCAACAGGATCGCCTCCATACAGTTTGCCGGCCTCTTCTTCTTTCATCGTGAAGCGGTGCGCTTCGGCAGGGAAGGAGCCGTCTCCGACGGCTGCGGAATACGCTGCGATCCCATCACGGATCGGCTTTCCTGCATCTGCAAACTGTCGGACGAATTTCGGCACATGGTGGCTGCCGTAGCCGATCATATCATGGAAGACGAGCACCTGGCCGTCTGTTTCCGCTCCGGCTCCGATTCCGATCACGGGAATGGAAAGTTCTCCGGTGATCCGGCCGGCAAGCTGGTGAGGAATGCATTCAAGGACGAGCATGCAGGCACCCGCTTCCTGCACTTCCTTCGCTTCACGGACCAGGCGGAGTGCATCTTCAGCCGTCTTGCCCTGCACTTTATAGCCCCCTGTCACACCCGCTGACTGCGGCAGGAGCCCCAAGTGGGCGACGACCGGGATACCCGCGGAAACGAGACGCCTGATGGCATCTGTCACGATACCCGCCCCTTCCAGCTTCAACGCATCCGCGCCTGTTTCACGGAACAGCCGGACCGCGTCTTCAAGCGTCCTGTCGGGGCTGCCGTGATAAGTTCCAAAGGGCATGTCCACCACCATGAACGTGAGCCCCGAACCGCGCCGGACCGCTTTTCCATGATGGATCATATCATCCAACGTTACCGGCACAGTCGATTCATAACCCAGTACGACCATTCCAAGGGAATCTCCGACGAGTAAAACATCGATTCCATTTTCAGTAGCCATTTTCGCCGTCGGATAGTCGTACGCCGTCAGCATCGCGATCTTTTCGCCGTTCTTCTTTTTCTTCAGCAGATCTGAAGTGGTTTTCATCGTTCTTCTCCTTTCGGGAGAAAACCAAAAGCCCTCCCGCCAAAAAATGGCAGAAGGGCTGAATATGCATTCCGGTCTTCTCCGTCCCTGTCTTTTTCGGATCAAGGCGGAACAAGTCTATCGGCGATCCATCCCAATTGAGGATTGATTCGCTCTTTCCGGTCTTTCAGCTTGTTTCAGGTGCAGTTCAGTTACGATACCGCCCTTCTCCGCCTTCAATATAGCAGAAAGCGGTTTCCGGGCGCAAGAGGTTATTCTGCCGGCTCGATGTCTGCGGAATAAATGCCGCGAATGCTGCCGTCTTCTGTACGGATCTCCAGCACGCCGTCCTCCGTGATGCCGATGGCCGTGCCGGTGACCGTCTCCCTCATCATGACGGCATTCACTTTCCTGCCGATAGTATCTGAGTTCTTTTCCCAGAGCTCTTTGATGGGGGCGAAGCCTTCCTCAATATAAAGCCGGGAATATTTCCCGAGGTTCCTCAATACTGCCGCGGCCAGCGCCGCACGATCCACCTGCTGTCCGGATTCGATGCGGATCGATGTCGCGATGTCTGCCAGCTCGGCCGGGAAGTCATCCGGTTCCTGGTTCACATTGATGCCGGTACCGATGATGATCGCCTGGACACGGTCGGGGTCGGCCTGAAGTTCCGTCAGAATGCCCGTCACTTTGCGCCTGCCGACCAGGAGGTCGTTCGGCCACTTGATCCGTGCTTCTATATTCGCCGTCTCTCGGATGGCCAGGCAGATGGCCACCGCTGCGATCAGTGTAAACTGCGGCGCCCGGTGCGGCGGGATATCCGGCTTCAGGATGACGCTCATCCAGATTCCTTTTCCCGCCGCCGAAGACCATGGCCGGGCGAGCCGTCCCCTGCCCTCCGTTTGTTCTTCGGCCACAATCACTGTTCCGTCCGGGGCGCCGTTTTGCGCTTCCCTATGGGCCAGCGGCATCGTCGAAGCCACTGATTCGTAATGGATGATGTCTTTGACAAACGGGTCATCCTTCAGGTGTTGCCTGATCAGCGCGGGGCTCAGCCGGTCCGGAGATGCCTCCAGCACATATCCCTTTTTTCTGACAGAGCGGACGGTATAGCCATCCTCCTCAAGTTCCCGGACCCATTTCCAGACAGCGGTACGGGAGACACCAGCCTCATCGGCCAGCATCTGCCCGGAGACCGGCTCCCCGCCGGCAACCATAAGCCGCCTGAGCAGGCTTTCTTTATCTTTCACTTTCGATTCCATCTAAAAACCATCCTTTGATGTCTTCCCGGGTGTTCATGAGACGCCCGGTGACGACCGCTTCCTCGATGTTCCCGAGCCACTCCTTCACCCATGGGCCGCCCTTCCTGCCATACCAGCCGATCAGGTCATTCCCAGTGACGGCCAGGTCCTTGAGCGACCGGATCGGAAGTTCATTTTTCATCCTGGCGAGGGCGGACGGATCATCCGGCTCATCAGTCATACCCGTCAGATGGGCGAACCTTGCCCCCGCCAAAAGTGCGTATTCAGGCAGCCGGTAGGCGTCCAGCGGGCTTAGCGGGCGCTCCGAACGGATCCGGCATGCAGTGAGGATCTCACGCACCGCCCGCTTCTCCGTGTTCGACAGCTTGTACGGATTTCCATCCGGTTCACCGCCAAGGAGCGCAAGCAGCGCCCAGCCCTCGACAGGTTCATCCGGATTGCCGAACTTGTCCCAGATGACGGCATTCCCCGGGGCAAATGCCCGACCCATCATCGGCAGTTGTCCTGCCAGTCCTGTCTCCTGCATTAGCCGGGCTGCCAGTCCCGAGCGTCCGCTTAACCAGATTTTATCCATTTCTATTTTGATGCGCTCTACAGAGACATGGGAAATGCTTGCCGCATGTGCGGTGATCGCTTTTTTCGTGCCGGGTTCGACCGTGAAAGCCGTCTTCGCGGCAAAACGCACAGCACGGAGCATTCTCAGCGCATCTTCCTCAAAACGCTCACCTGGATTTCCGACGGCCCGGATGATCCCACGCCGGATATCCTCTTCTCCACCGAACGGATCAAAAAGGGAGCCGTCGCCGCGGATGGCGATGGCATTCATGGTGAAGTCCCGACGCCGCAGGTCCTCTTTCAGCGAGGTCACGTACTCTACGCTGTCCGGCCTGCGGTGATCGGTGTAGGTCCCCTCGGTCCTGTAGGTTGTCACTTCGACTGGAGGGGACGGATCGAGGACCATGACCGTCCCGTGCGCGATGCCGACATCAGCCGTTTTAGGAAAGATCGCCTTGACCTCTTCGGGCAGCGCTGCAGTCGCGACATCAACATCGTGGGCTCGCTGGCCCATCAGCCGGTCGCGGACCGCTCCCCCTACAATCACCGCCTCATGCCCCGCTTCCCTGAGACGTTCCACTATTTCAAATGCCGAGGTCCAATGCGGATCCGTCACGGTTCCTTACGCTCCAGCAATTCGTAATAAGCCGACTCGTATTCTCGGACAATCCGCTCCGAGCTGAACCGTTCACGCACCGACCGCATGGCATCTTCGGAAAACTTTGCAGCCAGCTCCGGATCTTTCAAAATACGGATTGCGGACTCCGCATACCCCTCAATGTCGCCGAGAGGCCGGATAAAACCGTTTTTCCCGTCTTCGATCACTTCCGGAATTCCCCCGATATCAGAGCCGATACACGGCACGCCACACGCCATTGCCTCGATGAGGACAAGGCCGAATGCCTCTTTTTCCGAAACGAGCATGTTCAGGTCGCTGATTGAAAACAGATCAGGCAGGTCGTCGCGCTTCCCGAGGAATAGCACTTCCATCCCAAGCCCTTCTTCCTGAACGAGTGCATGGATTGCCTCAGCCTCCGGTCCGTCGCCGACCAGGAGAAGTTTCGACGGGACTTCCCGGTTGATGATCGAGAAGCTGCGGATCACATCTTCAATACGCTTGACCTTCCGGAAGTTGGATACATGGATCAGGAGCTTGTCCGATTCCGCGATGCCGAGCCCGGCCTTCATATGATGGGCGTCGACGGGGCGGTACTGCCTTTCGTCGATAAAGTTGTAGATGGTGCGGATTTCCTTAGACGGCCTGATCAGCTCATACGTTTCCTGTTTCAGAGAATGGGAAACTGCCGTCGTCATATCCGACTTGTTGATCCCATATTTAACTGTTCCCGCGAGTGTCCGGTCATGGCCGAGGATCGTCACATCCGTCCCGTGGAGCGTTGTAATGATCGGGATGGGCACACCCGCCATATCACGCCCCAGCGCGGAGCAGATGGCGTGGGGGACGGCGTAGTGGGCATGCAGGATATCCAGTTCCTCTTCAATGATGACTTCAGAAATCTTGTTTGCCAAAGCGATATCATAAGGCGTGAACTTAAAGACAGCATATTGGCCGACTTCGACTTCATGCACCTTGATATTCGGCTGGTCCATATAAAGGCGGAATGGCCGGCCCGATGTGATGAAATGGACTTCGTGGCCACGTTCAGCCAGCAAAATGCCGAGTTCGGTCGCTACTACTCCCGAGCCTCCAAGAGATGGATAACAGGTGATTCCAATTTTCAGCTTTCTCATGCGCCGGCACCGCCGTCCGGGTTCTTGTTGAGCCGCCAGTCCAAGTGATCTTCGGACAGTCCCCGGAGCAGCACTTCCGCCGTTCCCATATTCGTGGCGAGCGGCACCTTGTACACATCCGACAGCCGGAGGAGTGCGGAAACATCCGGCTCATGAGGCTGAGCCGTGAGCGGATCACGGAAGAAGACGATAAGATCCAGGCGGTTCTCCGCTACCATTGCCCCGATCTGCTGGTCGCCTCCAAGAGGTCCCGACCGGAACCGGTGGATGTCCAGTCCCGTCGCCTCGGCAATCAGCTTGCCCGTCGTGCCTGTCGCAAACAAAGCGTGTTCTTTGAAGATGGGCAGGTAAGCGATGACAAATTGGATCAGGTCATCTTTCTTCCTGTCGTGTGCGATCAGTGCGATATTCATTCCAACCCCTCCTGTTACCCGATGATCTTATCAAGTCCGTCAATGAGACGGTCCCTGTTCATAACATCCTTCACGGCAAGCGTCATTCCGGACATGTAGGATTGCCTGCTGAAGGAATCGTGCCTGAGCGTAAGCAGTTGCCCCTCGCCGCCGAACAGCACCTCCTGATGGGAAAGCAGCCCCGGGAGCCTGACGCTGTGAACCGGGACACCGGAAATATCCGTACCCCGGCCATCCGGCTGATTATGACCAACGCCCTTCGAATCAGCCATCATCCTCGCTGTGAGCGCCGCCGTACCGGAAGGAAAGTCTTTCTTTCCATCATGGTGCATTTCGATGATCTCGGCATCCGGCATATACTTCACGGCCATCGAAGCAAACTTCATGAGAAGAGCCGCCCCGACCGAGAAATTGGGCGCCAGGATGCAGCCGATTCCCCGCTCACTGGCCAGCTCAGAAAGTCTGGTGATCTGCTCTTCCTTGAGTCCGCTCGTCCCGACTACGGGTCGGATGCCGTTCAAGATCGCATCCCTTGTATGCGGATAGACCGATTCGTGGTTGGTCAGTTCGACCAGTACATCCGGCTGGGCCTCCTGCGCGAGAGTGGCCATGTCTGTATAGATCGGTACAGCGCCTGCCAGCGTGTCCGCCTTTTCCGCCATCTTTCTGTCCAGGACGCCGACCAGCAGGAAATCCTTTCCTGTGATCATCGTCTCGACCGCAAGCGCCCCCATGCGTCCGCGCGGACCAGCTACTGCTACACGGATCATCATCATTCCTCCCCAATTTTTGTCCAGCGCCCGCTATCGCGGCGGTTGAACTTCTCCATGACCCCGGCCAGTGCCCGGTCAAGGTCGATACCATTCGCATTCGCAAAACAGACGAGGACAAAAAACAAATCGCCTGTCTCCTCTTCGAGGGATTTTTCCGCTTCCCCCGGCTTTTTCTTTTTGGTTCCGTGCACATGCTGCACTTCCCTCGACAGCTCGCCCAGCTCTTCGGTAAGCCTTGCGAGCATTTCCATCGGCGGGAAATACCCCTCCTTAAACTGGGATATGTAACGATCCACTTCTTGTTGCATGTCCTTCATCGTACGGGATTCATTCATTCGTCCATCACTCCTTCGTCAATCGTATATAATCCCCTGCTCTATTGTCAAAACTAATTGAATAAAGGATACTGGTTGTGGGGACACACTTGTTCCGAAGGGGTGTTGCTTTTGTTCCGGGGAATCAAATTGAAAAATCTGATCATGATCTTGATTGGCGCGGCCATCTTCAGTTTCGGCCTTGTCCATTTCAATATCCAGCATGAGCTTGCGGAGGGTGGATTCACAGGTCTGACGCTGATCCTCCTGTTCGTCTTCGACCTGGACCCGGCGATCATGAACCTGGTCCTGAACGTGCCGATGTTTTTTATCGGCTGGAAACTGCTCGGCCGGAAAACGTTTATCTATACGGTTGTGGGAACAGTTGCGGTGTCGGTTTTCCTGCGCATCTTCACGGATTACCAATACGACATCAACATGGAGAATGACCTCCTCCTCGTCTCCCTGTTCGCGGGTGTCTTCATCGGGATCGGGCTCGGGATCATCTTCAGGTTCGGCGGGACGACCGGAGGCGTAGACATCATCGCCCGATTGGCGAACAAGTACTACGGATGGAGCATGGGACGCACGATGTTCATCTTTGACGCCGGTGTCATCCTCCTATCGTGGGCAACCTACCTGACAATGCCGAAGATGATGTACACACTTGTCGCCGTCTATGTCGGCGCACGGGTCATCGATTTTGTCCAGGAAGGCGCATACTCGGGGCGCGGTGCCTGGATCATCTCCGAATGGCAGGATGAGATCGCGGACAAGATTACACAGGAGATGGACCGAGGCGTGACTGTGCTGAAAGGACGTGGTCACTACACCAAGCAGGAACGCGAAGTCCTGTACTGCGTCGTAGGCAAAAACGAGATTGTCCGTTTGAAGAATATCATCAATAGTGTCGATCCGTCCGCATTCGTTTCCGTCACCGATGTCCATGACGTCATGGGTGAAGGCTTCACGCTGGATGAGGAAAAAAAGCCGCTGGACTGACGCTGGCGGCCGACTGCACCAAACTGAAAACTGACGAAAGCACCCCGGCATTCCGTGAAGAAATGCCGGGGTGCTTTTCATCTGTTATTCGCGGTTTTGGAAAATCAGGAGCAGGCGCACAAGTTCGAGGACAGCGACGGCTGCTGCTGCAACATAGGTGAGTGCAGCGGCATTCAGCACTTTTCGCGCGTGCGGCTCTTCTTCGTTCCTGATGATTCCCAACTCGACAATCGTATTCATTGCCCTGCTGGAAGCGTTAAATTCGACGGGAAGCGTCACAATCTGGAACAGGACACCGACCGCCATGAGCACGATCCCGATTCCAAGCAGATTGTTCATGCTGGAGAAGAAGAGACCGGCCATGATGAAAATCCAAGACGCGTTGGACGTGATGTTCGCGACAGGCGCAAGCCGGTGACGGAAGCGCAGGAAGGCATAGTCTTGCGCATCCTGGATGGCGTGACCGACTTCGTGGGCTGCGACAGCCGTGCCGGCAACGGAAGCGTTATGGTAGTTGTCCGAGGAAAGCGCAACTGTCTTGGTCATCGGATTATAGTGGTCGGACAGGACGCCCTGGGTTTCAACCACTTTGACGTTTTCAAGACCGTTTCGGTCAAGAATCAGCCGTGCCACTTCCCTTCCGGTCATGCCGGATGTGGAGCGGACGCGAGCATACTTGTTGTACGTACTTTTGACTTTGAACTGCGAATAGAGGGGCAGTGCAATGATGATGATCAGGTAGATCAGGAACATTCGTCTTCCTCCCTTTTGTCTCTCTCTTTATTTTACCGGCTCCGATGCCCCTGCCGCAACTGAAACGGACCGGCGGTGCCAGGCATAAATCGCCAGCGCGATGCAGGCCATCGACAGCCAGAACGTGAAGTAGCCGATGACGCGGATGTGCTCCATGATCCGGCCATAGATCGGCATCTGTCCAAACACATAGTCAATCACGTCATTATGGAGTGTCCAAATCGCTGCAATCACGATATGCCAGATTCCGAACGTATACTTCGGCAGATAGAGGACCGCCTGGACCGCCATCAGGAAATGGGAAGCGACAAGCATCCAGCCCGTAGCACCGATCGTACCGACTTCCACAAGTGTCCAGATGTTCATGACGACTGCCCAAAGGCCGTATTTAACGAGTGTGATCAGTGCGAGTGCCTCGATCAGCTTCCAGTGCCTTCCCCAGATCCACGCGCCGACTGCCAGGGTAAAGAACAGGCTGGCTGTCGGGCTGTCCGGGACGAACAGGAGAAAGATCGGTTCTGTGATACTCAGTTGGGACTCATACCAGATATAGCCGTAGATCGTGCCGCCGAGATTGATCAGGAACAGCATGATAAGAAAGCGCCGGTCTTCCAGGACCGCGCGGATGTATGGAATCACTGAATGCATGGGAACCTCCGGGTAAGAAAAAAGAGCCAGTTTCCTGGCTCTTTCTTTCGGAATTATTGCTGTGTGACAGTCGAGAGGAACTCAGCAAGCTGCTGGAGCTCTTCTTCACTGCCGTTGAATGCGTCAGCCGGCATGACCTGCTGGCCGTCTTTGACAACACCGTTCACGGCGATGTCCGCAATCTCTTCAGCGGTATGGCCGGAACCTGCGAGCGGTACGCCAGCCGGTGTTCCTTCGAAGTTCTCGCCGTGGCAAGTGACACACGATTGGCCCATATAAATCTCGTAGGCCGGATCGGACGTGTCAAACTCTGCTTCCTCGACGATTTCACCTTGTGCCTTTGCTGCTTCCCAGTCGTGGTTGGCGACGGATTCCCAAGTCAGGTAAATCATCGCAAACAGTGTGAGGAGCATGAAAGCTGTAGGAAGCGGGCGCTTGAACGGACGGCGTTCCTTCGATGTATCCATGAACGGTACAAGCAGGAGTGCGCCGATGGCAAGACCCGGCATGATGATGGCACCAACGATGTTCCATGGGCCGGATGCAAACTCATATTTCAGAAGTTGGTACATTTGTAGGAAGTACCAGTCAGGCAGCGGGATATAACCCGTGTCTGTAGGATCGGCCTGCCGCTCGAGTGGCGACGGATGTGCGGCCGTTAGGATCAGGTAGCCAACAAGGAAGACTGCGCCGATGATCCATTCTTTCAGAAGGAAGTTCGGCCAAAACGCCTCAGTCTTGCCTGGATACTCTGAATAGTCTTTAGGGATCCGGTTCTTCTCGTAAGAACGGATACGGGAATCCCCGACAAATTTCATCCCTTTACCGCGATGCATAGTGTCCCCTCCTCTTTAAGGATCGTAGTGTCCGCCATTCTTACAACGGACCGGAAATACCTTGTCTCCGGATCATGATGAAGTGCGCTGCGAGCAGTCCGAGCAGAGCGGCCGGCAGGAAGAAGACATGAATCGCGAAGAAGCGTGTCAGTGTCTGTGCACCAAGGATCGTCGCATCCCCTGCAAGGAGGACCTTGATCCATTCCCCGATGAACGGTACGGAAGCGGCGATCTCGATGCCGACTTTCGTTGCGAACAGGGCCTTCATGTCCCAAGGGAGCAGGTAGCCCGTAAAGCCGAGGCCGAGCATAACGATGAAGATCATGACCCCGACCATCCAGTTAAGCTCACGAGGCTTCTTGTAGGAGCCTGTGAAGAATACCCGAAGAGTGTGGAGGAACATCATGACAATAACGAGAGATGCTCCCCAGTGGTGCATACCGCGCACAATTTCGCCGAATGCTACTTCATTCTGAAGATAGTAAACGGATCTCCATGCATTTTCGATGTCCGGCGTGTAGTACATAGTCAGGAACATTCCGGACAGAATCTGGATGACCGTAATGAAGAACGTCAGGCCACCGAAACAATAAATGAATGCAGAAAAGTGATGCGCAGGGTTTACGTGCTCAGGTACTTCATGGTCGGCGATATCGCGCCAGATCGGCGTGATGTCCAACCGCTCGTCCACCCAATCGTAGATCTTGTTCAGCACGGTTGTCTTACCCCCTAACTAGATTAAATCAACGTATTCGGTTTTGTTGCCCCAAGGTAGAGCAGGTCGTCTTCGATTTTTACATCGAACTCGTCCAGCGGCCCGATCGGCGGTGTGCCCGGGACGTTCTGGCCGTTCTTCTCATAGCGGCCCGCGTGGCATGGGCAGAAGAATTGATTCGGGTGGGCTGAATCCCCGCCCCAGTTGACTGTGCATCCGAGGTGCTTACATACAGGCGAAAGCGCGACGACTTTGTCGCCGTCCTTGTAAACCCATGCGGTACCGGTCACTTCGGACTCATACCAGCCGTCAACCTGGTCATACGTGAAGTCAACACGTACCGGCTCTTCTGTCAGCTCGCTCACCTTTTGGCTTGTCGGGATGAAATCTCCCGCAGCGCCGGCTTCGAGGACAGGGTCCACTGCAAAACGGATCATTGGCATGAGCATTCCGGAAGCCATGAATCCGCCGACGCCCATCAGCGTGTAGTTCAGGAATTGGCGTCGTGAAACTCGAGTATTGCTCATCATGTTCCCCCCTCTTACTAAAGGTTCAGTCCATCGGACAAACTTTTACTGAATAGCTTAGCTAGGACATATCTATGATATCCCAATCAAAATCGAAATTCAACAAAGCATTTGGCGGTACATGTAGATTGTGAACTTTTTTTGTCGGCTTTATTCACTTGCCCACTTTGAGGTCAGAACAGGGATGATCTGACGGACCTGATCCTCAAGAACAGACTGTTTCAGTTTTTTGTCCATGCTCTCGAGCGGAATGGACGGAATCCAGATCGCATCTTCAATGATACCTTCACGGGACCAGGACGGGTCGGTGGTCAGATAGAAGACATGCCTGAACGGCATGTCCGACACCGAGGACCCCCATTCAGCCGCAAGCCGCTCCCTGTCATTGCCATCGGTATAGCTGAAAGGCGGGAACAGCACGACACGCCCCTTGAACTGCCGTTCGATGAAGGCGGACAGGTTCAAGAGGAACTCCGCCGAAGAGGCGCTCTGCTTCATCGCTCCCCCGCCGCCGATATGGACCAGCGGTATAAGTGCGGTGTCGATATACTCCTGCTGCTGCATATACAAATCGATGTCGTTAGCGGTCCAGTTCATTGAATAACTCCTCCCAAAGCTTCCATCAATACATACTTCGCTTCCTCACTTTACCACAAATAATGTACAAAAGCGCAAGCGCCCGTTCAGCAACGTACAATCTGGAACACTTCGCAAGGAGAAAAAGGAAACACGGTGAGGGACGAGCTGATGTTGACTTATCGTAGTGGAGAAGTGTGAAGTTTGCTGGGCGCTGGAGCTGGACGTGGCCGACACTCGAATCATGGTGATCCACAGAGTGAAGTTTAATTATTTCCTATTACAAAAGAAAAAGACTTCATCGTGGTCGATGAAGTCATTTGGCGCCGACCTCCTTGATAGACTGCAGAGCCTTGGAGAGGGCGAAGAATTTTTCTTTGTCGTTCTTGTCAAGCGCTTCGTCGATCTGGCGGAGTAGCTGTTCTTCCCGGAAAGCGAGGACGCTTTCTTCAAGCAGCTGCTCCGCATCCCGGCGGTCCTTGTCGCTGATCCTGATATACTCCGGCACAAACGGATTGTCCTCCAGCACTGCCGCATATTCCGGACATGCATGCCGGTTCGGGAAGTTGAGCTGAAGGTACATGTTCTCATCCGGATGGAGCCGGAGGTCGTGGAACGACTTCTCGGCATCCGCCGTCATCAGGTTCCCTTTGTAAAAACGGAACGGGATGCCGTCCGAGTCGGTTGTGGACATGACCATCGCCCTCGGGCAGTAGTGAGCCTCGTCGACAAAGCGCACATGGTTGAGAAGCTGGTCGTGGCTCAGGAGATAATTCAGGATCCACACGCATTCCCGCCGTTTTAAATGGTAGGTTTTCAGAAACCACCTGACAAACTCCTTTTTCTCGGCGACCGGGACTGACGCTGTCACACCATCCCCTCCTTTCCCATTACATTTCCATTTCCAGGAATGAAGACCATCTCGGATCGTCCGGCATTAGGACGGCGAGTTGCTTTATCAATTCGATGGCCTCTTCCCTTTTTCCTTCATCCAGAAGGAAAAGGGCAAATTTCTCGAGGAAATGCGGGTCCTCCCTGAAATCATTATATGCCAGCCGGTAAAATTCATATGCCTCTTTGTATTGTTCTTCCCGCTCAAACGCGGACGCCGCAAACGGATAAAGTGACGGCCAGTCACGGCCTTCTTCCCGCAGCTCACCGATCATCGCGATAATCTCTCCATTGCGTTCCTGGTGATCATACAGCGACATCAGCGCATGGAGCGCCTCCATATACTCCGGGTCGAGTGCAATCGCCTCTTGGAAATGGGTTTCGGCTTCGTCCTGCCTGCCGGTCTTGAGTGCCAGCTTACCCGCGGACAAATAAAGCTCCTTGTCATATTTGTCCCGGGACAGACCTTCACGAAGTGTCGTGTAGGCGGCTTCGTCCTCCCCTTCCATCGTCTGCGCCTGTGCCAGAAGGGCATAAGCGGAAAAGTAGTCAGGGTCCATCGCCTTAAGTTCTTCCAGCGTCCTGATAGCCTCTGCATACTGCTTGCTCTGGTAGGCGGCATACGCGTAGCCGAACAGCATATCCGGCGTCCTTGAATCTTCAAGTGATTCCGCATAATACGGCAGTGCTTCTTCATAGGCCGCTCCGGCGGCGTAGGCTTCCGCTATGCGGTCGGAAAGCCTGATACCTGCCACTTCTCCGGCGGACTGCCGGACCTCCTTGTAGAGCCTTGCAGCCTCCGCATACCGTCCGCCGTCGAGCAGAAGCTCCGCTTTGGCGAACTTCACCGCGGGCTCATCCGGCAGGATCTCTGAGGCTTCCTCAACTTTTCTGAGTGCTGCTTCCGCCATGCCGGACATCTGGTAGTAGTCTGCAAGAACGAGAAGTGCCTGCGGGTACTCTTCCTCCCGTGAACCGACCGATGTAAGCAGAAGGAGGGCATCGTCTTCCTCTCCGAGCTCGATCAGCACCTGCGCCCGGTCGATTTTCAGCTGCGCCTCGTCAGGCATGAGAGAAATCATGCCTTCATAAAGCGTGTCCGCCTCCTGCAGGAAGCCGTACTCGGACAGGATTCCCGCTGCCATGTATCGCGTCTCCATATCGGATGAAGCTCCGATCTCAAGGACGAGCGACTCCGCTTTCTTGAAATCACCATCCAGAATATATTGTTGAAGCTGTTCAATTGTCTCCATCAGTATTCACCCGTCCCCGCGTTTTTCATACTTCAATGCTACTGGATGCAGGGCTTCCTTCACAAGAAAAAAGCCCCTCCGGGGAGCTTATTCTCCGCGGAGGGATTCCAGGTGGCCAAAGAATTCCGGATAGGAAATAGCGATGCATCCGGGACCTTGCAGTTCCAGCGGGCCATCTGTAACAAGCGAGGCGACCGCGGCCATCATGCCGATGCGGTGATCCCCCCTCGAATCGAGGACCGCTCCCGACAGTTTCGTCGGCCCGTTGATGATCATGCCATCCTCGGTAGGGGTGATGTCCGCTCCGAGCTTGTTCAGTTCTTCAGCAACTGCCGCGATGCGGTCCGTCTCCTTGACCCGGAGTTCTTCCGCGTCACGGACCACGGTCGTTCCTGAAGCCTGGGTGGCCAGCAGGGCGATGACCGGAATTTCGTCGATCAGGCGCGGGATCAGATCACCGCCGATTTCCACGGCCTTCAGTGCAGACGAACGCATGGTAACCGTACCGCGAAGCTCCGAATCATCCGAGTCTGCCTCGTCCACTGTAAAATCGGCACCCATCTCTTCGAGGACGTCGATCATGCCTGTACGTGTCGGGTTCAGGCCGACATTCCTTAGCACCACGTCGCTGTCGGCCACCATGGCACCTGCAGCGAGGAAAAAGGCTGCTGACGAGATGTCGCCCGGCACGTCCACGTGTGCAGGGACCAGGTCCTGGCCACCCCGCAGGGTAATGACACCGTTACCGGTCCCGACTTCCATCCCGAAGTTGCGCATCATTCGTTCGGTATGGTCGCGGGACACTTCCTTTTCACGTATGACCGACGTGCCGTCAGCACGCATCGAGGCGAATAGGATCGCCGACTTGACCTGAGCACTCGCAACCGGCATTTCATAGTCGATCGGCTGCAGCGGCCCGCCAAGAACGGAGATGGGCGTATACTGGGCACCTTCACGGCCCCGGATATCCGCCCCCATCTGACGGAGCGGCCCCGTAACACGTTTCATAGGCCGGTGCGCGATTGATTCATCCCCCGCCAGCACGGAGTGAACGCCGGATCCGGCAAGAATCCCCAGCATCAGGCGGGTCGTCGTGCCGGAGTTCCCGGTATATAGGATGTCCTCCGGCTCCTTCCAGCTGCCGATGCCGGGACTGTCGATCACCAGATCCGTTCCGTCACGGCTGATTTCCGCTCCCAGCAGACGGAAGCATTCAATAGTGCGCAGGCAGTCCTCTCCAGGCAGAAAGCCCGAGACTGTCGTACGCCCTTTGGCAATCCCGCCGAACATGACAGCCCGGTGAGAGATGGATTTATCCCCCGGCACGTCGAGCGTGCCTCGGAGCGGTACATGCGGGTAATTCAATGTCATCTTATCCATAAGTTCCGGCCTCCTGCCCCATTAACTGATGTAGATATCATAATTTGTCCGGTCGCTCAGCAGCCTGCGGCCTTGTTCCCGGTCTTCTGTCGTCTGGAAGCTGACGACCATGATTCCGAATACGTCTGCCCGCGATTCGACGATCCGCACGTTCGTGATTGAGATGCCTGCATCCGCCAGATAACCGGCGATTTCCGAAATCGCACCCGGGCTGTCCGGGATGTTGACGTTCAGGTCGAATGTGGTGTAGAGCGCCCCCTGGGACTTTGCAGGCAGGGCATCCCGGTAGGTTTTCGCCCCGCCATAAAAATCATGGATCAACTCTGCGTCACCCGATTCGATCATGTCCCGGACATGGGTCATCTCTTCGATCCACAGATTAATCTGGCCCACCAGCTCGTCACGGTTTTGCAGGGTGATGTCGCGCCACATGACCGGATCGGAAGAAGCGATCCGGGTAATGTCCCGGAACCCTCCCGCAGCCAGTTCACGGGTAAACGGCATCTCTTCGGTCTCCTCTTCAAGCCGGCGCACAAGCGATGCCGCGACGACATGCGGGAAATGGCTGACCACGGCTGTCATGGCATCATGCTGTTCTGCACTCACGACCGCAGTCTTTGCTTTAGTCACACTGAGGAACTCCTCCAGCTTCCTGACAGCCGGCGCATCCTCCTTGCTTGCAGGGGTCAGCAGGTAATAGGCGTTCTCAAAAAGGTGCTCACGGGCCGCCCGGACCCCGCTTTTGTGTGAGCCTGCCATCGGGTGGCCGCCGACAAAGGTTGCGCTGCCGCCGGCGAAGCCGCCCGCCTCTTCCATGATCCAGGTTTTAGTGCTCCCCGTATCGGACAGAATGGCTCCCTCTTTCAGTTTCCAGCCCGCGGCAGCTTCCTTCAGCATCCGCACCGTCTCATTGACGGGCGTGGCAAAAAATATGTAATCACAGCCCTCGGCGGCTTCTGCCGCCGATCCTGCCGTATGGTGAACCACCCCGAGCGTCTGCGCTTCACGCAGCGTCACCGGATCGGCATCAAAACCTGTGACCGTGACATTCCCGTGGCGCTGGATCGCAAGGGCGAGTGATCCCCCGATCAGGCCGAGGCCGATGATCGCAGCTTTTAACTCTGACAAAACCCAACACTCCCATCAAACACTGCTTACGCTTCAGGCACTCCGTGTGCCAGCACTTGTTCAAGCGCGGCAAGCAGGCCCGCATTATCTTCCTGCGTTCCCACGGTAATGCGCAGATAACCCGGCGTGCCGAGTTTGTCTCCGCTCCGGACGATATAGCCGCGCTTCAGCAGCTCATCCGCTGCGGCATCCGCGCTCCCCTTTACTTCCAACAGCACGAAATTCGCTTCTGAGACCGGACAGTTTAATCCGTGTGCCTCTGCGAAACGGCGGTACTGGTCCTTGCCCGCCCCGTTCTGCTGGCGTGTCCTTGCGATAAACTCCTGGTCAGCAAGCGCGCGGGCAGCGGCCTGCTGGCCGAGGACGTTCGTATTGAATGGCGGACGGACAGGGTCGAGCTTTGCAATGACTTCTTCACGCGCGACTGCATAACCGACTCTGAATGCCGCCAGCCCATAAGCTTTCGAGAAAGTGCGCAAAACGAGCACATTCGGGAACTCATCGACAAGAGCAAGCGGATCGGCATATGCCGGATCCGTTACAAATTCATGATACGCGTTGTCGACAATAACGAGCACATGCTCCGGTACCTGTTGGATGAAAGCTTTCAGTTCTTCGTGCGGGATAATGCCGCCGGTCGGGTTGTTCGGCGTGCACAGCCACACAATCGAAGTATTTTCATCGATTGCTTTCAGCATGCCCTCGAGATCATGGCTGAAGTCTTCGTGAAGGGGAACTTCCCTGATCTCCGCACCCTGAATCCTTGCATTATGGCGATACTGGGGAAATGACGGCCACGGCATGACCGTGTTCTCGTTTTCCGATAGGAGGGCACGGGAAAGGATGACGATCAGCTCGTCCGAGCCCCCACCGAACAGAAGCTGCCGCGGGCTGATGCCAAGTTGATTGGACAGCGCTTCCCGCAGCTCCGTCGCATAGCCGTCAGGATAAAGTTCAGTCTCCAGCCCAGATTCTGCGATGAATTTCTTTACTTCTGCTGAGCAGCCGAATGGATTTTCATTGGAAGCGAGCTTGACGATGCGTTCAAGGCCGAATTCCCGCTTGACCTCTCCGATCGTCTTGCCGGGCTCGTAAGCCCTCATGCCTTCCAGTCGGGGATTCCACCTCATCTCGCTTCCTCCTTTCGTGCAGCGGCTCCGGCCAGGTCCGGACGCAGGCGGACCGCTTCGTTCAAGTAGATATGCCTGATTTCTTTTTGTGTCTTTGCAGTATTTGCATGCATGAGCAGACGGATGCAAAGCGGGAGCGCCCCGGGTACATCCATTTCATGGGTGCACATGACCGGTACATACTCCCAGCCTTCCATCGTCCGGACAGCTTTGGCCGGGAATCCGGAAGAAATGTCTGTCGTCGTCGAGATGATCACCGAGACAATCTCTTCCGGTTCCAATCCGTTCTGTTCCGCCATTTCCTTTGCCAGGGCGGCGGTCTCCTGCATGATCTGCTGTTCATCGTCTGCCGTGATGCATGTCGCACCTCGGATGCCCCTCACCATCATTCCGGTTCCACCCCCATGCGTATTCTGAGTTCCTTGTCAGCCTTCTTGCAGTCCTCTTCCGTGACGCTGCGGACATCCGGTGCACCTGCTTCCGGAAGAAGGACGAAATGAAGGTCTCCGAAGGAAGCTTTTTTATCTTTTTTCATGTAGCCAAGCAGTTTTTCAAACGGATGATCCGCGATTTTTTTCAGCGGATAGCCGTTCCGTTCGGCAAATGCCTGGAGAGCATCGGTCAGTTCCCTGCCTGCACCGGCCTGCTGTTCACTCAGGATCAGCGCATAGACCATCCCGATCATGACGGCTTCGCCATGCGTGATTCCGCCATAGCCGGCGGCCGCCTCGACCGCGTGGCCGTATGTGTGCCCGAAGTTGAGGAATTTGCGGACGGATCCCTCCCGCTCATCGCGGCCGACGATTTCCGCTTTCACGCGGATGCCCCGGACGATGAGCCGTATCAGTTCCTCTTCGCCCATTTCGTCAAGCTCGAGCGTGCGGAGCAGCTCCAATGCATCTTCCCGGGATGAAATCAGCACGTGCTTGACCGCTTCCGCCATACCGGAGCGGACTTCTCCTTCAGGAAGCGTCCGGAGAAGATTCGTATCATACAGCACTGCAATTGGCTGATGGAACGCCCCCGTCATGTTCTTGCCCCCGGGGAGGTTGATCGCGGTTTTTCCGCCGACAGAGCTGTCGTGAGCAAGGATCGTTGACGGGCACTGGATAAACCGGATTCCGCGCATGTAGGCGGCTGCCGCATATCCGGCAAGGTCGCCGCATGCGCCCCCGCCAAACGCGATCAATACCGATTTGCGTGTGCATCCTGCATCCAGGAGAAATTGCTGCGTTCGCCCGAACCACTCGAGCGTCTTGCAGGACTCGCCAGCCGGAACATCCAGCCAAGCCACGTCCTTTCGGTTTCCGCCAAGCGCTGCACGAAGATGTTCCCCATGCAGGGCTGTCACTTTTTCATCCGCAATTACAGCGACCCGGTCCGCATCAGCAAGAAGTCTTTCAAGCCCCTGCAGCGCGTCCGGACCCACTGTTA
Source organism: Bhargavaea sp. GQ12 (assembly GCF_059758705.1). Classification (NCBI taxonomy): domain Bacteria; kingdom Bacillati; phylum Bacillota; class Bacilli; order Caryophanales; family Caryophanaceae; genus Bhargavaea; species Bhargavaea sp. GQ12. The sequence goes on along the minus strand of NZ_JCAXEU010000010.1, from coordinate 84,823 downwards.
CATCATAACTGCGATCCTGTGTATCGACCCTGACCGTTTCCATGTCAGAACTCCCGTGAGTAATCGAGGAATTCCCTGATGTTCTTCCGGAGCCCTTCGATCGTGTCACTGTGGAATGTTTCGGAGATGGCTTTGGCCACTTCCCATGCGACGACATGTTCTGCGACGACGGACGCCGCCGGCACCGCACAGCTGTCAGATCGCTCGATGCTCGCCTTAAACGGCTCTTTCGTATCGATGTCGACGCTCTCCAGCGGCTTGTAGAGTGTCGGGATCGGCTTCATGACGCCGCGCACCACGATCGGCATGCCTGTTGTCATGCCGCCCTCGAAACCTCCGAGGTTGTTCGTGCGGCGACGGTAACCGGATTCTTCCGTCCATTCGATCTCATCATGGACTTCACTGCCCGGAAGCCGTGCCATTTCAAAACCTAGGCCGAACTCGACGCCTTTAAACGCATTGATCGAGACCATGGCTCCTGCAATTTTCGAATCCAGCTTGCGGTCGTATTGAACATAGCTGCCTACTCCGGGAGGGCAGCCGTCGACAATGACTTCCACGACGCCGCCGATTGAGTTGCCGGCCGCCTTTGCGTCATCAATTGCCTGCTTCATCTTTTCCGATGCTGCCGGATCAATGCAATAAACGTCATCTGCAGACGCAATTTCGCGGATCTCATTGACCGTCTTGCCGTTGCGGAGGGTCATGTCGGCTTTTACACCGCCGATTTCTGCAACATGTGCCGTCACTTCGATGCCAAGCGCCTTCAGGAAACTCTTGGCAACGGAACCTGCAGCAACACGCATAGTCGTTTCCCTGGCTGATGAGCGCTCCAGCACATTGCGGAGATCACGGTGGCCATACTTCATGCCGCCGACAAGGTCAGCGTGTCCCGGACGGGGCCGTGTCACACGGCGCTTGATCTCGTCCGGATCGACATCCTCCGGAAGGGGCTCGATTCCCATGATCTTTGTCCAGTGCTTCCAGTCATCATTCGTCACGGTCAGCGCAACCGGTGCTCCGATCGTCTTTCCGTGGCGCACACCTGCCGTGATGTCGACTGTATCTTTTTCAATCTGCATCCGACGGCCGCGGCCATAACCGCCCTGCCTCCGGGCAAGGTCACCGTTAATGGACTCCGCCGTCAGTTCAAGATTGGATGGCAGTCCTTCTATAATTGCGGTCAGCTGTGGACCGTGGGATTCTCCCGCTGTCAAATATCTCATTTCTGCTCCCCCCAGGCTCTAAATACATTTAATTTTCTTACCACTATAACACAACCCATCGTGTGAATCATTTGGATTTTCGCAGAAAACACAAGGGTTTAATCACTATCCGCAAATGAAAACGCTCTCTTTTTTAAAAAGGCGAAAAGTCTTTATTTCAACTGTCATTTATCCCCAGAATAAAGTTTTAAGAAAGTCCACAGCCATGCTTATTTATCTGCTCTGAAGAATCACCGGAAATAAAAAAACCCGGCATGCGCCGGGCATCAGGGTCAGTTGACCCAGTTATTGATTTGCTTTTCGTAGGAAACCAGTTCTTCCTGCTTAAAGAACAGGTTGATTTCGCGCTCCGCACTTTCAGGGGAGTCGGAACCATGGATGATGTTTTTGCCCACAGTGACTGCGTAGTCGCCGCGGACCGTGCCCGGTGCAGATTCTTTCGGGTTTGTCGCACCCATCATGAGACGGGCTGTCGAGATGACGTTTTCGCCTTCCCAAACCATCGCGAACACTGGGCCGGAAGTGATGAACTCAACGAGTTCGCCGAAGAATGGACGCTCTTTGTGTTCGCCGTAGTGCTGCTCAGCGAGTTCTTGTGGAATTTGCATCAGCTTTGCGCCAGCAAGCTGGAAGCCTTTCTTTTCGAAACGGCTGACGATCTCGCCGATCAGGTTGCGCTGGACGCCATCAGGCTTGACCATTAGAAATGTTTTTTCCATTTTCTTGTACACTCCTTGTGAGTTGAGGGTGTGCGGCGATGCCGCCTCCAAAATGTTACCACTGCACCTGTATGACTTTCAACAAAAGTTGTGCCCGATTGGTCAGAATTTCCGTTTTCCGATAAATTTCGCGATCCGAATCAGAGAATCACGGTCCGGGATGTCGGGCAGGGCTTCCGCTTCACGGAGCGCTTTCTCCAGATAGAGGTCGCTGATGCGCACCGATTCGCGGATCGCTTCCGAGTTTCTCATCAAGCCGAGAAGCTTGGCTACACCGGCCTTATCCAGACCGCCACCAAGGGCATCAAGCAAATAAGGACGGAGTTCAGGATCGCGCAGACCGTATATTGCCGGAAGCGTGATATTGCCCGCGAGAAGGTCGCCTCCAGCGGGTTTGCCCAATTGTTTTTCCGTACCTGTGAAATCGAGCAGGTCATCCGTAATCTGGAAGGACATTCCGACATAGTAGCCGAAACGCTTCAGTTTCCTGACCGTCGCCGGGTCCGCCCCTGCCACAAGACCTCCCAGTTCACAGCTGGAAGAGATGAGAAGTGCGGTTTTTCGTTTGATCCGGCGAAGATAATCCCTCAGATTCTGCTCTGCAGCAAACTTGTCTTCGATCTGGATGATTTCACCTACACAGATTTCAATCATCGTCCGTGACAGGACTCGGTGAACTTCTTGGGAATCCAGTTCGCCGATGATTTCGAGAGACCGGCCAAGCAGAAAATCGCCGACATACATAGCCGCCCGGTTACCGTGAATCGACTTCACTGTCCGTTCTCCGCGGCGCAGATCGGCATCATCGATGACGTCGTCATGGACAAGCGAAGCCATATGGATCAGCTCAAGTGGTACGGCTGCCTTCGCCGTGACTGACGGATTGTAGTCCCCGAACTTCGACGCAAGAAGCGTGAAGACCGGGCGGATCCGCTTGCCTCCCGAACCGATGAGTGCCAGGCAGGCATCTTCCAGCATGGGGGACGCCGAGTGGACCGACCGGTTCAGTTCTCTCTCTATAAATTCCAGGTCCGTACGGAACTCTGAATAGATGGACTTTAGTTTCAACTTCTCCAAGAGAAAAACCTTCCCCGCTTTTTGTTCTCGTTATCTCCGTTTGTAGCCGATATGCCCCGCTGCCGCTCCTCCACTGAACGGCTTGTAGCGGATGCCTTCAAACCCGGTTTCAGCAAAGACGCCTGCCAGTGCCCGCGCATCCGGGAAGGTCTCCGCGGACTCTTGCAGCCACTGGTACTCTTTGTAGCTCTTCGCGAACATACGGCCGAAGAGCGGCATGATGTTGTTGAAGTAGAGTTTGAACGCCTGCCGGTACCCCGGCAATGTCGGCTGGGAGGTTTCCAGGCAGGCGATCATCCCGCCCGGCTTCAGTACCCGGTGCATCTCGGAAAGTGCCGTCCGGAGATCGGGAACATTGCGGAGACCGAAACCGACTGTGACATAGTCAAAACTGTTGTCCGGGAACGGGAGGTCCATGGCATTCCCTTCAACAAGCCTGATATTCGGGCGGTCTTTGGTCTTTTCTTTTGCTACGCTCAGCATGTTGGCGGAAAAGTCCAGGCCGGTCACTTCACCCGAAAGACCGGCCGCATCGGCGAGCGCAATGGTCCAGTCACCGGTGCCGCAGCAAACATCGAGTGCGGAAGCCCCCTCCCTGACATCCATCTTCTTCATCATTTCCTTGCGCCATGACTTATGCATCTGGAAACTGATGACCGAGTTCATCGTATCGTAGTTGTCCGAAATCTTTTCAAACACGTCATGGACCCGTCGCTCTTTTTGTGTCTCCAAACTGCTCAATCCTTTTTTCCCGTCTGAATGGATGCCGGTTCGCTGACCCCATAGACTTCGGCGATCGCCATAATGTCCGGGCCTCCCCTTTTCCCAATCAGTCCGGTTTCTTCAATTAGCCGGCCTGCATGAAACCGGCGGCAGCGGTCCAGTATCCGGGCCGCAGCCGCCGGGTCGCCGCCGATGCCCTCCGAACGGAGGAGGGCATCCAGAAACGGCGTATGTTCCCCGTCGTGGAGATTGCTGATTTCAAAATTAAGCCTTGCCGCAGTCAATCCATGGCGCGCCGCTGCCTCATAGGCCGCATAGCCCCGCCCCATCAGGAACGCCGAAACCGTCGCGGCTTCAATCGTCTCGAGAGAAGACAGCAGAAAGTTCGGGGGCTCCCCCTCGCGATGTTCGAACAGCCTGATCTTCCGCTCGCTCATTTCTGTAACCGAACCGGAGAACCTGCGGATCATCCGGAGATCAGGGACTTCAGCCAGAATCCGGTAATGGATCCCGCTGTAGTAATCGCCTGCCAGTACAGTGAGCTGGCCCTGCCTGCTTTCCGAAGCTTCACGCCCGATTGAATCGTGCGCGGAAAAAGCAGCATAAAGCGCGCCTGCTGCAACAGCCGACAACCGGTCCTCTTCTTCCCACTTTTCCCCGAAAATCTTCGGGAGCAGAAGAGAGATCAGAACCGGCTCGGGAACTATCGGCCGCCCAGTGTACTTAAGGAGCGTACGGTTGGCCAGCCGCCGGCTGATTTCGTCTTTGAGTAGTTCTGCTTCTGTATGTAAACTTGTTGGATTCATCTTCCGCCGCTCCATTTCCGCACGGATCTGAAAGTTTTCCCCATCCGCCCGAAACCGGACGGCTGCCCGTCATTTCCGTGATTCGCCCTTCACCATGCCATGTGCGGTAAGCACTTCCGCTTCTCCCCGCACTTTAATGGCTGAAACATGCTCTGTGAACTGGGCGACAAGAACCTCGCCGCTGTCCAGTTTCTCCGAATGACCGAATTTGGTATCCGCACCTCTGGTGAGGCCGATTACCTGGACACCGTCTTCCTTGGCTTTGATGACGACAAACTCGTTTTGTGCCATGTTCAGTCTCCTATCTATAATCTTTCCTATCATATCATAGTGGGGAATGGGCCCGCAAAATGCCGGGCGTCAGGACATCTTGATAAGCGAAATGATTTCCGCCCTCTTGCTGTCGTCCTGGTCGAAGATTCCATGTGCAGATGCCGTGACTGTCTTTGATCCCGGCTTCCTGATGCCGCGCATTGTCATGCACATATGCTCTGCTTCCACCACAACATATACACCCAGCGGATCGAGCATTTCCGCCAGTGCATCCGCCACTTCCGCAGTGATCCGCTCTTGCAGCTGTGGCCTGCGGGAGACCGCCTCGACTGCGCGGGCCAGCTTGCTCAGCCCGGCCACTTCACCATTGCGCGGTATATAGGCCACGTGAGCCTTTCCATAGAAAGGGAGCAGGTGATGTTCACACATTGATTGAAAATGAATATCTTTGACGAGGACCAGCTCTTCGTGATCCTCGTGGAAAACTGTTTTGAAATATTCCTTTGGATCTTCACCAATGCCCCAGAACACTTCTTCATACATTTTGGCCACACGTTTCGGCGTATCCAACAGACCTTCGCGTTCCGGGTCTTCCCCGACCGCCTCAAGAATCAGCCGGACCGCTTCCTCGATCTTGCCATGGTCCACTTTTCCCATTTTCGTCCCTCCATATACGGAAACACTCTCGCCGCAAACGGCGCAGAAGCCTCACCGGCTTCCTCTCCGCATCATTCCTAAATGTTAGCACAACCGGAGTCCGGGTACAATTCGCCGGTTCAGCCGGAATGCGGGACTTCATACCCGCCTTTTATACCAAACTAAAAGGACGGCCCCCCTTCTTCCGGAACCGGAAGAGTGGGACCGTCCTATGTAGTCAGGATATCATTTTACCGCATCTTTGAGAGCTTTCCCTGGTTTGAACGCAGGAACCTTGCTCGCAGCGATTTCGATTTCCTCACCCGATTGCGGGTTGCGTCCTTTACGGGCAGCACGTTCACGTACTTCGAAGTTGCCGAAACCGATCAGCTGGACCTTCTCGCCTTTAGCAAGTGCATCGGAAATTGTGCTGAATACGGATTCAACAGCATTGACCGCATCTTTGCGGGAGAGACCTGTCGCTTCCGCCACAGAGTTCACCAAATCTGTCTTGTTCATACCATTCACCTCCTCCCAAAGAGAAAGTTTGCTTAAGCATGTTCAAACTGTATCATATCGAAACCCGCACCGCAACCGGTTTCACGGGCATTCCGGGCCAATGGCGGCCCTGTTTTTCATGCTTCCCCCGAATCAGGGCTGCTAAACTGCCCGATTGTCATTTTTCGTTCAAAAAATGACACAAACAATGCCCGGAATGCAGTAGAGACGCCGATTGCCGGGCCCTTTGCCTAAGACTGACATTCTATCAGGACGGGTGGGATCTGTCCAACTCAAAAAAGGCACCTCCATGGGTGCCGGGATGAGTTCAGAGAATGAACGTGACCATACCTTTGTTTCCGTCGTTGACCATCTGTTCCATTGTTTCCCGAATCCGGTTTCTGGCTCGTTCCGGTACCGCAGTTGTCTTGAAGCGAATGCTTTCCTTCATCACCTCATGCAGAGGTGTGCCGAACAGCTGGGTCGACCACAGGGCTTCCCTGTCATTGAGATAGGCCTCTTTCAGGTCCTTGAGAAGCTGCAGGCTATGGAATTCGGATCCGATGAGCGGTGAGAATTCGGCCTCCATGTCGATCCTCATGATGTGGAGCGAAGGGGCTTTGGCTTTCATCCGGACACCGAAAAAGTTGTTTTGCTTGATGAGCTCAGGAGGTGTCGGTTCAAAGTCCTGCATGACTGGAAGGGTGACGCCGTAGCCGGTTTTCTTGGCGGATTCGATGGCGTCTTCATACTGGCCAAAAGCTTCCTTCGACTTGACCGCATCCCGGATGAACAGCAGCCAGTCTTTTTTTGTCCGGATCGGCTCGCCCATCATCTCATCGCACACTTCGTGGAAGATACCGTCCTCGGTTTCGACGCGTATGTTCGCTTTGCCCTGTCCGGCATCGACACTGACAACCTCTGCACGGCGGACAAAGTCTTCTTCCTGGATGGAGGCGGCAAGCCGCTGGACATCACGGATCTTGGATACGGCAGTCAGCCCCTCGTCCAGGCGGCTTCGGATTGCCGTGTTCAGATCATGGTCATCCGCCAGGACATCCATCCACTCCGGTTTTTGAAGCTCAATCTCGGAAATCGGGAATTCAAACAATGCCTCCTGAAGGATCAGCTGAATCTCATTCGCATTCAGCTGGTCGGCACTGATGGCGATGACAGGCACTCCGTACTTATCCGTCAGCTCATCCCGGAGAGCCACTGTCTCCGAGTGGGCCGGCATCCGGCTGTTCAGGACGATGACAAATGGCTTGCCGATCTCTTTGAGCTTGCCGACGATTTCCTCTTCCGCCTTGAGCGCGGCAGCCCTCGGGATGTTGTTCACCGTTCCGTCTGTCGTCATGACGATGCCGATGGTCGAATGATCACGGATCACCTTGTCAGTCCCGATGCGCGCGGCTTCTTCGAACGGTATGGGTTCGTTGTGCCATGGAGTGTGGACGTATTTCGGCCCGTCCTCATCCATATGCCCTTTTACCCCGTCGATCACATAGCCGACACAGTCTGCAAGCCGGATCTGGAACGTCAGATCACCGTCACCGACCGAGATGCCTGTCCCCCGTGCCGGGACGAATTTCGGCTCGGCAGTCATGATGACCGGGCCGGGGGAGCTCTGGGGCAGTTCATCCTGCGCTCGGGTCCTGTCCCCTTCCTCGACCATGTTCGGAATGACGACTTCTTCCATGACCCGTTTTACGAACGTCGACTTCCCGACCCGCACCGGGCCGACAACGCCGATATAAATATCCCCATCGGTTCGTTTTGCCAATTCTTCATACAATGCTTCGCTCAAACCTTTCGCCCTCCTTTTCTGCGCAATTCATTGTATGCACACTAAAAGCGCTTCATGCAGATGCACGAAGCGCTCGGACTATTTCTCGGTCATGAAGATGACATTTCCTTCTTCATCCACCGTATAAGGCAGGCTGTACGCCGGAAGGATCGGGTTCTTGTCATAAAGAATATGCCGGATATCCTCTCCAGGTTCGACATCGGCAGCACCTGCCGAGATCGCGTCATGGAGGTCGGCTGTATAGTCAATGTAGAAGTTGCCGTCCGAGGACAGTACAATCGGCAATTCCCGGTCACTGTACGGGCTCTTCACCTTAGGTGCTTCACGAAGGCCCATTGCGGAGAAGTTCGGAAGAAACACCTGATCTGTAAGCATTTCCTCGATCGGCACATGTCCGTTTACGCCCTTCCTGAGATTCAACTCACGAATCCGCTCGGGAGCGTTCAGGTCCACGAGCTTGACTGTGGGATTTTCTTCAACATCCATCAGGACATATTGGAAAATCCCGCCGGTCTCATAAGCGTTTGAGGGAATCTTCTCAAGATGTGCCGGAAAAATTTTGGAGAAATCAATCGGATACTTGATAAACGCGTCCACGTCCTGGTCGCGTGTTTTGATCGGCAGCAGGCCCCCGCTCTTCTCACGGTATTGCTCGACCGCGGACTGTACGGAATTCAACTGCTCTTCGTAAGGGATAGTGCCGGCAGCCTTCTCACTGTCCGGAAGCATGCATCCGGACAGCAGGACCACTGTTGCGGCAATAAGGAGTAGCCATGTTTTTTTCATGCCGCTCATCCTCCCGTCGGTCCGTTGAATACGAGGTAGACCATAGAGAAGAATCCGAAGAGAAGCAGCAGGAATGCAGTGGCACTGAATATGAATTTTAACAATTTGTTTTTAATCTTGTTGCGGCTGATCGTGACGAGGAGTATGCAGACGAACATGGCTCCTATCGCGTAAAATGACAGCCACATTTTATCCAGGGATGACAAAACGGGTCCACCTTTCAGGACCGGTCAGTTTTCAGGACCAACCGGCGAGATCTTCTGTTTCGTGTTTTTTCATGCGGCCCATGAGGAGTTCCACCCGATCGATGGGCTTCTGGCCTTCGAACAGGACCGCGTAAAGGGCTTCCGTGATCGGCATCGGCACGCCGCATTCCTTGGAAAGCTGATGAGCGGCCTTTGTGGTCCGGACACCCTCGACGACCATTCCCATACTGTCGAGCACTTCATCGAGACTCTTGCCTTTGCCGAGCATATTGCCGGCCCGCCAGTTTCGGGAATGGACACTCGTACAGGTGACAATCAGGTCACCCAGGCCGGAAAGGCCGGAGAAAGTAAGCGGATTGGCACCCATCGCCACTCCGAGACGGGTAATCTCGGCAAGGCCGCGCGTAATGAGGGCAGCTTTGGCATTGTCGCCATAGCCGAGTCCGTCGGTCACGCCCGCCGCAAGAGCAATGATGTTTTTCAGCGCACCGCCGATTTCCACACCTACCACGTCATCGTTTGTATAGACGCGGAATGACTGGTTCATGAACAGGTCCTGAACTCTTCTCGCGTGTTCCGTGTTTTTGGCAGCAACGGTTACGGTTGTGGGCTGGTTTCGGATTACTTCTTCGGCATGGCTCGGGCCGGAGAGGACGACGATGCCTTGGCAGAATTCCCCGTCCAGCTCCTCTTCCATGACTTCGCTGATCCGCTTGTGCGTATCCGGTTCGATCCCCTTGGAAACATGGGCGAAAAGAACCGGTTTTTCCAGGAGGCTGTTCAGGTCCCGGCAAACTCCCCGGATGCCCTTTGTCGGAACGGCCATGACGATGATGGAAGCTCCGGCCACGGCTCCGGCCAGATTGTGGTCAGCCTTCAGCGTATCCGGAAGCACAGCCCCCGGCAGGTACTGCTCGTTTGTATGTTTTTCTGCTATTTCTTCCGCCTGTTCCGCGCGGCGGGACCATAGCGTACAGTCATGCCCATTGGAAGCGAGAACGGCGGCGAGGGCGGTGCCCCAGCTGCCGGCTCCAAGCACGGCGACTTTGGTCATTGCGTTCAAATCCTTTCCGTCATCAGCTGCGTTTTCTTGTGATGAGGCGGATCGGCGTCCCCTCGAAACCGAATGCCTCTCGGAGCTTGTTCTGAAGGAACCGCTCATAGGAGAAATGCATGATCTCCGGATCATTGACAAATACGACGAATGTCGGAGGCTTCACCTGGACCTGTGTCATGTAATAGATCCGGAGCTTGCGTCCTTTATCGGACGGAGCAGGATTCCGCGTCACGGCATCTTCGATTACCTCGTTCAGGATACTGGACTGGATGCGCAGCGCATGGTTCTCACTAACCATGTCGACCGTCTCAAGGATGCCGAATACGCGCTGTTTCGTTTTCGCAGATACGAAGACGATCGGCGCATAATCAAGGAACTGGAAGTGGCTCCTGATTTCCTCAGTCATCCTGTTCATTGTCTTCTCGTCTTTCTCGACGGCATCCCATTTGTTCACGACGATGATGACACCGCGCCCTGCCTCATGCGCATAGCCGGCGATCCGCTTGTCCTGCTCACGGATGCCTTCTTCACCGTTGAGGACGACCAGGACGACATCGGAGCGCTCGATCGCACGGAGCGCTCGGAGGACGCTGTATTTTTCTGTTGTTTCGTAAACTTTGCCTTTCTTGCGCATGCCCGCTGTGTCGATGACCTTATACTTCTGGCCTTCATGGACAAAATCGGAGTCGATCGCATCACGCGTTGTGCCTGCGATATCGCTGACGATGACCCTTTCTTCGCCGAGGAATACGTTTGTCAGCGAGGATTTTCCGACGTTCGGCCGGCCGATCAGGGAAAATCGGATGACGTCATCCTCAATCTTTTCTTCCTCCGGATCAGGGAAACTCCGGACGACCTCATCCAGCAAATCCCCCAGGCCAAGACCATGGGAACCGGAAATCGGGAATGGCTCGCCGAAACCGAGCGAATAGAAATCATAGATCATGCTCTGCATGTCCGGGTTATCGATTTTGTTGACCCCGAGGACAACCGGCTTTTTGGTCCGGTACAGGATTTTCGCCACCTGCTCGTCCGCTGCTGTCACTCCCTCGCGTCCATTAACGAGGAAGATGATGACATCAGCTTCGTCCATCGCAATTTCCGCCTGTTGACGGATCTGTTCGAGGAACGGCTCGTCCCCGATGTCGATGCCCCCCGTGTCAATCATATTGAATTCGTGGTTCAGCCACTCTGCGGCGCTATAAATCCGGTCTCTCGTCACTCCAGGGACATCTTCGACGATCGAGACACGTTCTCCGACGATGCGGTTAAAGATCGTTGACTTGCCGACGTTCGGCCGCCCGACGATCGCTACAATCGGTTTGGTCATCAGTTCCACCCTTCCGGTTTCTTCTTGTGTCATTATACAATAAAACGTTTCAGTAAACAGATGATAACATCCGGTGTCACAGAACCTTGATATTACAGCTTTTTTGTACATTTGGCACGCGGGACTGTTTTTTATGTTACGGACGTCAGACGGGAAGAGGAGCAATGCTGATTGTGATGCTAAATAAAACAGGGTTCAGCTAAGGTTCCGTTTCATTGAAAAAGGCGGTGATGGCATAAAGTTCGCCATCACCGCCCGGATTATTCACTGGATTGACTTAAACTCAGTCCCGGAAACCTTTTAGCTGATCACCGATCACGTCACTGATCGAGAAGCCTTTGGATTCTTCCGGCATGTCGTATTCTTCAGGCTGTGCCTCATACCGTTCTTCGCGAGGAAGTGTTTCCTTGATGCTGAGGGAAAGACGCTTGTCCTGTTTGTTGACGTCGAGGACTTTCACCTGCACGGTCTGGCCTTCCTCAATAACTTCGTGAGGAGTTCCGATATGGTGGCGGGCCATCTGGGAAATATGGACGAGCCCTTCAACACCAGGGAGTACTTCTACGAAAGCACCGTAGGAAACGATGCGCTTCACGACGCCGTCCAACACGGAGCCCTTAGGTGCTTTTTCTTCAATGTCTTCCCATGGTCCGGGAAGGGTTTCCTTGATAGAAAGCGAAATGCGTTCGTTGTCCAGGTCCACGGACAGGACCTTGACATTCACTTTATCTCCTTCTGACAGGACATCGCTCACTTGCTCGACGTGACCATGTGCGACTTGGGAAATATGGACGAGCCCGTCTACACCGCCGATATCGACGAATGCACCGAATGATGCAATGCGCTGGACAGTCCCTTCGATGACATCGCCTTCCTGGATGTTGCTCAGGACTTCACCCTTCTGGGCATTCTTTTCTTCCTCGATGACAGCACGGTGGGAAAGGATGAGGCGATTTTTCTCCTTGTCCATTTCCACGATCTTGAACGTCATCTCACGGCCTTTGTAATCTTCGAAGGATTCCACATAATGGTCTTCCACAAGGGAAGCCGGTACGAAGCCGCGGACTCCTAGATCCACCACAAGACCGCCCTTGACGACATCTTTTACATCGGCAGTGATTGTTTCATTGTTGTCAAACTGTTCCTTCAGGCTATCCCAAGCAGCTTCGGCGTCGACTTTGCGCTTCGACAGAACAAAGTTCTCATTATCGTTTTCTACTTTGAGGATGATGAGTTCCAGGGTGTCGCCAACCTGGACTGCATCGGATGCCTTTTCTATGTGGAGGCTTGACAGTTCGCTGATCGGAATGACACCGTCAAACGGTGCTCCGGGGATCGTGACCGTCACCGATTTATCTTCGATCTTTTCGACTTTCCCCGTTACACGATCTCCTGTTTTGAAATCGCGGATCTCTTGCTCTTCCATATGTTGCTCCATGTTTTTCATCTCTTCACTCATGCCTAAGTCCTCCTCCATAAAGGTTCCTGACCCCATTTTATTAGAAAACGCCTGTAAAAACAAAATATTAAGCTTATTTGCCGGAATTTTCTTTTTCAATCAGCAGGCGTATTTCTTCCATGATCGCTTCTGTTACTTCTTCGGCCCCTGCTTTCCGATCCCTGAACGGAGTGATATCAAGCGGCTTGCCGTAACGGATCTTGACTTTCCGAAGCGGCCGGTACGGGCCGATGACCGCGCAGGGAACGACAACCGCATCGCCGCCCTTTAATGCGAAAAAGCCGGCTCCGGACAAGCCCTTGCCGAGGGTGCCGTCCTTGCTCCGGGTTCCTTCAGGAAACATGCCGACAACTTGTCCGTCTTTCAGCAGACCGACCGCCGTACGAATCGCGTTCCTGTCGCTGAGTCCCCGTTTGACCGGGAAGACATGAAGGTTCGGCAGCAGGTTTTTCAGGATGGGGGCTTCGAAAAGCTCCGCCTTGGCCATGAAGTTAATTGGACGCGGCGCTGTGATCCCGACTACCGGCGGATCCAGCTCGGAGATGTGGTTCGCACAGACGAGGACCCCACCTTCTCTCGGGAAGTGTTCGGTTCCTTTCACGTCCAGCCGGTACAGTGGCTTCAGTACGCCATAGACGACTGACTTGGCGAAATGGTAAAAGTCCATCAGTCCACCTTCTCCCTGACAAGTTCCAGGATGGCATCTGCAGCTTCATTGATCGACAGCGAGGTCGTATCAAGGAGCACGGCGTCTTCAGCCTGGACAAGCGGTGACACTTCGCGTTCGCTGTCCTTTTTGTCGCGTAGTGCGATTTCACCCGCCAGCTGTTCAAGGGAGGAGTCAAATCCACGTCTCAGGTTCTCCGCATGTCGGCGGCGCGCCCGTTCCTCTACGCTTGCCGTCATGAAGACCTTCAGCTCCGCATCAGGCAGCACGGCCGTTCCGATATCGCGGCCATCCATGACGACACCTCCCTCTTCCGCCATCCGGCGCTGGGCATCGACCATATAGGTACGGACCCCTGCATGTGCCGAGACGGCGGAAACGCCGTTCGTTACAGGATCTGTGCGGATTTCAGCTGAAACATCCCTGCCATCCAACCAGACTGTTTGTCCATCGGCACCGGCCTTAAGGACAATTTCGGTCCCCGGAAGGAGAGCTTCCACTTCGGCGGCCTTGTCCAAATCTATGCCCGCTCCAATCGCTTTATACGTCAGCGCCCGGTACATTGCGCCCGTATCGATATATGTATAGCCTAATTTTTCAGCTACTAACTTCGCAATTGTGCTTTTTCCCGCTGCGGCGGGTCCGTCGATTGCAATGCGGATTTCGTTCTTCATGTATTCCAACTCTCCTCAAGTCAATTCGACCCCATTGTACCATAACAAAAAATGAAAAGCCCCCGATGGCAGGGACTTTTCAACAGTTTAGCGCAGCAATTCGCTCTTGAGCACTTCCCCGGTCTCCGTATCGACCATGAGCCGGTAGGTGTCAGTTCTGCCTCCGGTCTTTTTCGTGACGACCAGGAGGTGGCAAAGCCTCTGGACAAGCTCTCGGTTGGCCGTGTATCCAAGCTCTTCAGACTGGACCTGGGTCCCGTCCGTGAAGAATTCCTCCGGATCAAACGGCTTGACCGGCTGAGCCTCGAGCACCTCTTTCTGAATGTATTCCATCGCATTGACGCCAAGCACTTCTCCGTTATCCTTTGCGAGCTTCACCTGGACCCCATCTGCGAATACCTTACCGCCGGTATCCGGATCGATCCGCACGAAGCTAAGGTGCCAGAAATGACTGTTTTCCCTGGATTCCTCATAAACGAGATCTTCATAACCCAGCTGGCGGAGAAAATCCTCGGCAAGCTTTCGGATCTCCGCTTCTGGCATCGTCCCCTTCCCTGACGGACGTTCCACAAGAAGGGAAAGGAGATGCCCGCCGCGCACGGTAAAGTCGGCATATCCGATCCTGGCACCGTCCTGGAAGCGGATATGATAGAACGGATATGGTGCATCCGGCTCACTCTCGCTTACATGTACAGTGGCGCCCTCGTATTCAGGGAATAGTTTCTTGAAACGGCTGAGTGCGTCATCACGGCTGATCGGCTGATCCTCCAGATGTTCCAGATCCTTTTTCTTTTGTTCGTCATGCTCACTGGCGGTCAGCGGGAAATCACTCTCAGAATAGGTTTTGACGGCCTGCCCGAGATCCGCCCACCTTTTATCGGGCTTTTCACTCTCCACTTGGGCAAACCAGTTTTCGGGACCCGTGCCGCCGGCGAACATCCCCTGCGTCGCAGATGACCATTCAGTGGAAAACTGGTCCAGATTGGCCGCAGCATTTCCAAGCGCCTTCCCCCACTTTTCTTGCGGAATCGCTCCTGTCGATGCCAGATCAGCATAATCACCGAGGCGTGTCAGGTAATTCATCCACTCTGAAGAAAACTCCCGGTCAAGCGGCAAGGATGAAATGTTATTCCTGATCTCGGAAGACAATCGCCAGATGTTGCCCAGCGGTTCCTCGGCTGCCGTATGGTCTTGGTATAGAAGAACCTTCCTGACTTCTTGTTCCAGTTCGTTCATCTGCTCGGTCGCTTCGGTCAGTTTGTCAGTATACTGGCCATTCAGAAGTAGGGTCAGCCTTTCATTTTTCGCCGAGGCGGACCAGGAGAAGATGGCCAGGGCTGCAGCAGTATAGGCAAGTATAAATATCAATTTTTTCATGGGAACCCCTCACATGCAGAAGATATGCTGCCCGATTTTTTTGATCTGAGGCCTGGACCAGATCCATTCGCTTGTTGCTGTTACCGGATTAAAGTAGTAGATGGCGTTTTCCGTAGGATCCCAACCGTTGATGGCATCGATGACGGCTTCCTTTGCCCGCTCATTAGGAGTGAGCCATATCTGGCCGTCAGCCACGGCGGTAAAGGCCAGCGGCTGGAAGATGACTCCGCTCACGGTATTTGGAAAGTCCGCATGCTCCAGCCGGTTCAGGATGACCGCAGCAACGGCGACCTGGCCTTCATACGGTTCTCCCCGCGCCTCGCCGTAAACCGCATTGGCCATCAGCTGTATATCCTGATCACTGTATCCTGGAGGTGTATTGGCAGCCTGTCCTCCACCTCCGGAGCCACCGCCTCCTCCGCCCTTGACTTGCGCGTCAAGCGGGGTGCCGCCGTAATGAGTGAATGCCTTGCCCGCAGCGATATTGTCCATGACAAAGTCTTTGTGATATTTTGATACAGATACCAATTTCTCTTTTGTTCCGGCACCGGCAACGCCATCAATGGGCAAACCGTATGCCTGCTGAAAATTGCGCAGCGCCCAGTAAGTTCCGTATCCGAACTTCCCGTCAATCTTCCCGTCGTAGAAGCCTGTCCATTGCAGGCGGGCCTGAAGCTCGATGACATCATCCCCGAAAGCCCCGCGACCGATGTCCTGCGCAGTGAATGCGTCCTTGCCGGCCGGGACGGACAGCGCCATGACCAGAACCAGCACCGCCAGGACGGGCCTGCGCTTTCGGCGCGCCGATTTCAATTGCACATGTATCCCTCCTGTGTGTTTTGCATCGCCCAGTCCGGAATTTTACGGAAGGGTCTTTTGCATAGCGTGTGCAAAAATAGGGGGATTATAAACAGGCAGCACATAAATCATGGAAGTTCAGTTTGCAACAGACGAATACATCCCTTTTCTGCCATCAAAATTCTGCCCTTTACAGACACAAAAAAACCCGGCGGTTGGCCGGGTTAGCGCATGGTGCGCTGTTTTTGGATGTATTGGTCAACACTCAGCGTATGGGCACGCTTGACGCGCTTCAGCGCGAACCACCAGAGAAAGAGCATAAACGGAATCAATAAGTACATTCTGAAATTCCCGGCCATGACGAGTGAGTTATATACAAAGTGAAGGCCAAATGCGGCGAAAAATGAGAGGAAAAGCATCGGCTTCGTTCCCGATTCTTCGACGAACTTGGCGCGCCCGAGGTAATAGCCCATCACGACACCGAACAGCGCATGGCTGGAGACGGGAAGAAGCGCCCGGATCAGTGCTTCGTCCATGCCGAATGTAAGCAGGAAAAGAATATTCTCGACTGTGGCGAACCCGAGCGACACAGATGCACCGAACAAAATTCCGTCATAGGGATCTTCAAAATCCACATGTGAATAGACGACAACAAGCAAGACAAGCCACTTGAAAAACTCTTCCAGTCCGCTGGTGAAAAGGACATCATTGATAAAAGCGGACCCAAAAACCCTTTCTTCATCGAATACATACTGGATGAAGAGGATTGGGAATGTCAGCATCATGCCATAAACATAGGTCTGCAGCAGGCTGCGCGAAGGGTCTTTATGGATTTGCTTTCGCAGATAAAAGTAACTGAACAGCGCGAGGCCCGGGGCGATCGCCACCGTCAGAAGCATAAACATGGGCGTCTACCCCTCCTTGCGAACTACTTCCATCATCCTATTTTAACATGACAAAATCTACCGGGAGGACCAAAATGACAAAAACCTTGTTGCTGCTCCATACGGGCGGAACGATTTCTATGACTACCGATGAACGGGGCGCCGTGATGCCCGGCTTGCACAACCCTCTTCTGGGCGAGATCAACAAACTCGGGCTGGCGGATGAAATCATCGAAATCGATGCGTTCAACCTACCTTCCCCTCACATCACCCCTGCGCACATGCTGGAGCTGAAAGAGCTGATCACCCGTACAATCCTTGAGCAGCCGGCGGACGGCGTGGTGATCACTCACGGTACGGATACGCTTGAAGAGACGGCATATTTTCTTGATCTGACGCTTGATCTGAAGATACCTGTCGTGTTGACCGGCGCCATGAGGAGCGCGGATGAAATCGGGTCGGACGGTGTCCATAACGTCCTGTCCGCCATCCGTGTCGCCTCCGATGACGGGTCACAGGGAAAAGGGGTCCTTGTCGTCCTGAATGATGAAATCCATACCGCACAAAATGTGACGAAGACCCACACTTCGAATGTTTCGACTTTCCAGAGTCCGCAGTACGGACCGATTGGGATCGTGACAAACGGACATATCCATTATCATCATGCTCCCCTGATGCGCACCCGTTTCAATGTTGATAAGCTGGGCGGTCGGGTGGCACTCCTGAAAGTGTATGCCGGAATGGATTCTGAATTCCTCTTTCATGCGGCAGATGCCGGCTATGAAGGAATCGTTCTTGAAGGGCTCGGGCAGGGCAATGTCCCACCTTCTCTCATGCCCGGCCTCCAACGGCTCCTCACTGACGAAATTCCTGTTGTACTCGTCTCCCGCTGCTTCAATGGCATTGCCCAACCGGTATACGGCTATGAAGGCGGTGGAAGAATGTTACATGAAGAGGGTGTCATTTTCGCTCATGGCCTCAGCGGACAAAAAGCGCGGATCCAATTGTTGCTTGCTCTTTCGTCCGGTATCACCCCGGAAGAGATAGCCGAATCATTTAAGGGTCATTGACTGAATCTGTCAGGTAGGATACAAAGCAGCTCGCGGTTAGTTTACATAACAATATTATAAAGTAACAATAATACCGGTCTGCTTGGGAGAACCCATGCAGACCGGTATTTCATTTTAAATATTCCACTGCTTTCCTGGCGATCAGGCCTCCGTGGAACCGGCCATTTTCGATAAAGATCTCATTTGCGTTGTTGCCTGCGGCAATAACGCCGGCAATGAAAAGACCGGGCACCGACGTTTCCATCGTTTCAGGATCGTATTGCGGGCGACCGGTCTCTTCGTCGATCCCGATGCCCATATCCCGCAAAAACGCATGGTCAGGATGGTAACCCGTCATGGCGAACACAAAGTCATTCGGCAAGGCGCTTACGTTGCCCTCACTGTCCTGAAGTTCCACACTGCCATCGGTAATGCGGACAGGAGCCGTACCAAAATGCATATCGACAGCGCCGCTCCGGACGAGTGCCTCCAGCTCGGGCAGCACCCAAGGCTTGACGCTCGGGGAATAGTCCATGCCTCGATAGGAGACCGTAACCCGGGCTCCGGCCTTGTTGAGTTCAATCGCTGCATCGACTGCGGAGTTTTTGCCGCCGATGACCAGAACATCCGTATCGAAAAACGGATGCGCTTCCTTGAAATAGTGGAATACCTTCGGAAGTTCTTCCCCGGGGATGCCAAGGTAGTTCGGATTGTCGTAATAACCTGTCGCAACAACCGCAACGGGGGTGCGATAATGTGCTTTATCGGTTTTAATGACAAACCCGCCTTCCACTTTTCCAACGCTTTCCACCAGTTCAAAACGGTTGACCCGCAACTGCTTTCTCCTGACGACTTCGCGGTAATAGACAAGGGCTTCGTTCCGCTTCGGTTTCAGTCGCTCCGTAATGAATGGGATGTCTCCGACTGAAAGCTTTTCGCTCGAACTGAAAAAGGTCTGGTGGGTCGGATAATTGTAGATGGCATTGACCACATTGCCCTTTTCTATGATGAGAGGCCGGATGCCTTGATCCTGCAGTGCGATTGCGGCGGCAATTCCGCATGGCCCTCCCCCGATGATAATTGCTTCTTCCTGATTCATGATTACAACTCTCCAGTACTTTCCTTCTTTTCTGCCCGGAGCCTGATGATATGGCATTCAGCAGGCGCACCAAGCCTGAGCGGCACAAGGGAGGTCCCGTAGCCGTTACTCACGAGCTCCACCTGTCCATTATCCGACCGAAAGCGGCCCTTTTCAAGCATCCCGAACCGCCCGAGCCGGATTTGTCCGCCGTGGGTATGTCCGGCCATCCGCACTTCCGGATTCTTGGAACCGAGCATTTCAAACACTTTTGGCGAGTGTGAGATGAAAACGACCGCATCTCCCTGCTGCACATCCCGGAATGCTTTATTGACATCTACATTATGGGACGAGGTATCATCGGTTCCGACAATCATCCAGCGGACAGAACCGGCCATCAGTTCTGCAGACTCGTTATCCAGCACCATTCCGCCCGCCTCGGAGACAGCGGCACGGATCAAAGCTTCTCCAACTTCACGGTCGTTGTTCCCCCAGACATAATAAATCGGTCCGAGAGCAGATAGCCGTTTGATATTGTTGCGGATCCGGGTTTCCGGCACGCCGCCTTCTGCCAGATCGCCGCCGATGATCACCGCGTCAAACGGACCTCCTGCCTGCCTGACAAGTTTTCTGGAAACCCGCCGGCGATGGATATCCGATATAAAGAATAGGGTAGGCCCCACATCATCATTATCAGCATGGATGATGGCCTCATGTTTCCTGAGCACAGCCCATTTGGCGCTGGCATACATCGGCACGAGCACAGCGCCCGCCATTGCTGCCAGAATAGCTGCCGCAGTCTTTAGTTCCATATACATCAACTCCCGGAGTTGTTTCCTGTTTCGCTGGCTGCCGGAGCCCTTATTTCATATTGCTAAAGTATGCAAAAAAACAGGCCGCAGTTGTTCTGCGCACTGCTTTTTCTGCCACAATGGCCCGATAAAAAAAGCAACCGGCAATGGCTCGGGTCGCTTCACCGCAGGCCACTGCCGGTTACTATGAAATTCGTTCAGTCTTCCTCATGGATGTGCAGTACCCGGAAACCGATTTTTTCAAGTTGCTTCATAAACTGTCCCAGATTGTCATTTTGTTCAACCTTAAGGACAATCCGCCTGACAAGCTTGTCTGTTTCATCAAAGGTGATCAGAGAAATGACCGTTTCATGGTATTTGTGCAGCAGTTCTCCGAGCCGGGCAATCTGGCCTTCCGTCTCGACAGAAGTGAATGTGATTCGGACCCCTTTCCGCCGCATGCCGAATGCACTTTTCACTTGATTTACAATGTCTGGGCGTGTGACAATTCCGAGAAACTTTTCCCCCTCGGTAACTGCGATGATCGGAAAATCACTGATCTCAACAAATGATTTTTCAAACACATCATCAATCGAAAGTGTAATGTCCTTGCGGATGGCGATATCGTTCAGAGTCGTCTCCGCAAGATAGGATTCCTTATCTTTTCCGGAATGGAAATAGGCTTCGTACGTCAGATATTGGTTGACAATGCCTTTGTATTCATCACCATCCAGCACCGGCAATGCATCGATATCCTCGCGCCGGAGCAGCTGAAGGACATTTTCGAGCGATTCGCCGATCTGAACGGTCACACATTTTTCTTTTGGAATCATAACGCTTCGTACAAACATTGTCCCACCTCATCCTCATGGAATCTGTTTCCTGGCTATTTTTATTCGTCAGATGGGCCGGTCATTCCTTTAATCCCGGCTATTTACGGGATGATAAGTGTTTGTCCGACCGAAATTTCGTTTGAAGAAAGGCCGTTCGCGCGCTTGATCTTTTCCACGCCATCACCGGAACCGTAAATATTCACGGAAATCCGGTAAAGAGTCTCACCCGGCTGTACGGTATGCGAACCGCGACTGGCCTGCTGTTTTTCCTTCTCTTGGCGTTCCTGCTCTTCACGCTTTTTCTGTTCGGCAATTCGGGCCTGCTCTTCTTTGCGCTTTTGCTCTTCAATACGCTGCTGTTCAGCAAGGCGTTTTTGTTCTTCCTGTTTTTTCTGCTCCTCGAGTCTCTTCTGTTCCTCGAGTTTTTTCTGTTCTTCCAGTTTCTTTTGTTCCTCGAGCTTTTTCTGTTCCTCGATTTTTTGTTGGTCTTCCTGCTGTTTCTGTTCTTCGAGCTTCTGCTTTTCTTCCTGATCTGCGATAGCGGAAGTCTCTTCAGGCGGCTCGGCTCCATCACCCGCGATGGACGTCTCGATCTCGAGATTTTGCTCGAGCTCAGCCGCGCTGCCGCCTTCAATAGGGTCATAGAATTTATAAACATAGATAAATAGCGAAATGGGAATCAACATGAATAAAATAAGGAGCGTATTGATCAGTGTGCTGCCTTTTGGCCTTTTTTTCTTGCCCGTCGCTTTACCGGCCTTTTGTTTTTTCTTGGCTGACGGTTCCTTGCGGCCGTGCAGTTCTGCTCTTGTCACCGGCTTGTCCAAGTCATCCGCATCATCAGTTACCGCGATTTCTTTGCGGTGCTGCTCGAACTTCTGCCTGAAATCGTCATTCGTCATGGCCGTCACCCTCCAATAAAAGGTACGTACACATATTATGCCGAATGCTGTCGGAAAAGTAAACGTTATTCTCCCACTCCCAGTAAACCGTCGATCCGCTCTTTCCAGCCCAGCAGGCCCGAAGCGTTGTCGACAGTTGTCCTTGCGGATAGAAATTGATCGGCCACAAATCCGCAATCTGAACAGCAGTGGACTGGCCGGGTGGCCGGGGCATAACCGAACAGTGCGAGAATACGGGAACGGATACACCCTCCCCCTTCCGCAAAGCGGACCATCGAGAATATCTCTTTCCGTTTTCCTGCAGCCAGCTCCTCCATCTGGATTGCCGCTTTATCGGTTCCGAGCCTGCCCAGCCAATAAGAGACGACACGCAAAGCGGTATCCGACAATCCGGCACGGTCTCCGGCTTCCTTGAGTTCCATGCCTTCCGATATGCATTTGCCGATAAAACGGACTGTCTCCGGTTCAGGAAGGTCATCCAAGGCAATAAAAGCCGCTTTATCTGCATCGGTCTCCGTGTATAGGAGCGTTGCCAGTGACTGGCCTCCGTCTCTTCCGGCCCTGCCGATCTCCTGAATATACTGGGCCGCCGAAGGGGGCAGCTGATCATGAATGATCCACCGGATATCAGGCTTATTGATGCCCATGCCGAATGCATTCGTTGCGCAAATCCATTCAAGTTCTCCGGTCAGGAACTGTTGCTGGACTAGGATACGGTCTTCGCCCTCCATGCCCGCATGGAATGCTGCAACCCGGATATTCCGGAGCCTCAGCAGTTCAGCGAGCTCTTCGGCCCGTTTTCTGGACTGCACATAAATAATGCCGGGCCCTTTCCATCCGGTAAGGGCATTCAGGATCCATTTTGTCTTTTCCTCACGGCTTTCCTGACGGACAAGTTCCATCGCGATATTCGGCCGGTCAGGCGGGTGGATGAATAACTTTGGCTGCTTCATCAGGAGATAGTCCGCGATATCCTGAATAGCCTTTTCGGAAGCAGTAGCCGTGAGGGCAAGCACAGGCGGCCGTTCACCGAGAGACCCGAGCCATTCCCTCATCCTGAGATAGTCCGGACGGAAGTCGAAGCCCCACTGAGAGATGCAATGCGCCTCATCGGCAACGATATAAGCCAGTTCCAGTTGTTTGATCCGGTCGGAAATATGGGGCTGTACCAGCATTTCCGGCGAGGTGAAGAGATAGCGGTATTTGCCCAGGTTGGCTAAAACTGCAGATCTTTCCTTGGGCGCCAGAAAGGAATTCAATGCCGCGACCCGCTTTTCACCGTTCATCTTCAGCTGGGCAACCTGGTCCTCCATGAGGGAAAGGAGTGGAGACACAATCAGCACCGTTCCGCCCATTGCATGGACAGGCAGCTGGTAGCAAAGTGACTTCCCCGCTCCGGTCGGCAACACTGCGATGGTGTCGTGCCCGTTGATCACCGAACGGACCACCTCTTCCTGCCCTTCGCGGAATGCATCAAATCCGGTTACCCGTTTGAGCAGGGCGGTCAGGTCTTGCTGAATCATCTCGTTCACTTTCATTCCCCTCCTTTCCGAGCCGCGCCAGGATCAGCCTAAGCTGGAAGTAGCTTAACTCCGGAAATGCCTTTTTCAGAACGCTCAGCTTGCGGGTGGAAAGGCGGTCCGCTTCCTGTCTGACCGCCTTGACCTCTTCGTCTGCTGCAAAATGATGCAATGGAAAATCAGAATCGTTAATCGCAATTTCGACGAAATGGTCCTCAATCGTACTCATTCTGAGATTTCTGCGCGTTGCGATTTCAGGCATTGTCATCCCCGCCCGGTACAACTCAGCCGTCTTTTCGGCAGAACCGGTGAGCGGGCTGCTAGTCCTGACGCCTTTGGCGAGTTCGGACAGCAATGGCGACGGATGGGCGAAGATCGTATCCAGCCATATATGTAGGGATTCCACACACTCGACTTTCAGGTCCATCTCAGTCATGCCCGTAACCTCGGACAGCTGGCGCCACGTCATGCCCGACATGCCCTTGCCGGTGAGGCGCGCCACCAGCCTGGCAAGCCTGGCCTCTTCCATTCCGGTGGTCTCCAGCGATGAGCGGATTTCAAAAGCGATGTCTTTAGGCTTGATCCCTTTCAGGACGGATGTAAAGAGTCTTCTGACGTCGCGCTGGACGGCCGGATCGGCGGACACCGGCATGAACGTCTTATCGCCCGCAGACAGATGTGAAACAGTCTGAACCGTGAGCGCGAGCCTTGCGAAAAATACTTTTTCCATCCCTCTGTAGGCCCAGCCGTTCAGCCGGGTCGGGGACATTTCTGAAGCCCGGCCCCTGCCTGATGGGGTCAGGAAAACCGAGCGATCCTCTTTTTCCTCGATGAATCCCGAGTCAAGAAGACTGCGGTAGGCCCGGTCAAAATCCATTGCATGCAAAGAAGGCAGCATCCCGAAAAACGGATGCAGCCCGTAATATTCCGTATCCTGCAGCGTCTGGCCGGAACGCTTGCCCTTCATCAGATGGAAGGCGGCATGCTTGTAACGCTCGCCGTCAAGCCGGCTGATGATGTTCAATAAAATGTCATCAAAGCTCATGGCACGCCTCCGCTGGATAAAGTGTTATGATTAGTTTAAAGCAAAAACTGTCCCGTGAATCGTGGGACAAAAGATTCAACTGATAAAAGGAGAGACCCAATATGCCGAAATACACGATCGTCGATCAGGATACGTGCATCGCATGCGGGGCCTGTGGCGCAGCCGCCCCTGATATATATGACTATGATGATATGGGCCTGTCATTTGTTATCCTAGATGATAACACGGGCACAACCGAAGTGCCAGAGCTGCTCATCGAGGACATGGAAGACGCCCTCGACGGCTGTCCGACAGATTCCATCAAGATTGCGGATGCCCCGTTTGACGGCGATCCGCTTAAGTACGAAGACTGACCCGAATATCCCGGCAGACTGCAGACAAAGTGAGTATCCCTCCTTTGTCTGCAGTTTTCATTTTCGTATGCAAACTATTTCTTGGTTTCATTTGCAAACATGGAGTGGTCTTCTTTTCATGCGCAAACTTCTTGGATTCGTACGCAAACTTGAGGGGCACAACTCTTTTCGTACGCGAACTTCTTGGATTCGTACGCAAACTTGAGGGGCACAACTCTTTTCGTACGCGAACTTCTTGGTTTCGTACGCAAACTTGAGGGCACTCTTCTTTTCGTGCGCGAACTTCCCGGTTTCGTACGCAAACTTGAGGGGCACTCTTCTTTTCGTGCGCGAACTTCCCGGTTTCGTACGCAAACTTGAGGGCTCGCCTCTTTTCGTACGCGAACTTCCCGGTTTCGTACGCAAACTTGAGGGCACGCCTCTTCTCGCTTGGGTTCAGGGAGATCACCCGGTCAAAATGAAAAAGGACCGATCCGGTGTTATCCGGATCAGTCCTTGATTAGGTAAAGTTGATGCTGGCCGCTCAGGAGGATTACCCCAGGTAAACGGCGCGCTGTTTTTCGATCCACCGATGCATGCTGCGGAACAGCAGCAGGATGATGGCTGCGAGGATAATCCCCTTCAGCAGGTTGAATGGCAGGATTCCGAGTACGATCATCTGGTAAAGCTCCTCACCCGACATAACAGGGAAGTTCATGAACTTCACATACAGCGGGAGGAAGAGCACGTAGTTCAGCAGGCTCATGCCGACCGCCATCGAAATCGTGCCTAGAATCAGGCCGGTGGTCATGCCTTTTGCATTCGAGAGGCGATGGTACACCCACCAGACCGGCAGGATGAACAGGACGCCTGTCGCGAAGTTGGCCATATGGCCGACGGGTACACCTGTCGGGCTTCCCGAGAAAAGCCAGTCGAGGACGTTCTTAAGCAGTTCAACGAGGATACCGGCAACCGGTCCCATTGTGATTGCCGCGATAATGGCCGGCACTTCACTGAAGTCGACCTGCAGGAATGCAGGGAACGGCGGCAGCGGGAAGTTGAACAGCATGAGCACAAACGAAATGCTGCTCAGCATGGCGATCGCGATCATGGACCGCAGGCGCAAATTTTTCTTCATGACACTTTCTCTCCTTCTGTTGATCCTCTTCAACGAAGGAAGGACGACGGCTCCTAAACACCTGCCCCAAATCAAAACCCCTGAACGGTAATCCGTCCAGGGGAGAAAGGCAAGCTTAATAGGCGTTACCTATCCGTATAAAATACAGACAGAAACGGCCGTGCCTTCACCTTCTCCCATCCAGACTTTACTGTCGGCTTTGGAATCGCACCAAATCCTGCCTTGCGGCTCGCGGGCTTAGGGGCATATGCCCCATCACCGCCGGTCGGGAATTTCACCCAGCCCCGAAGATGAATCATATATGGTTATTTTTTATTACAAACCTATCATACGAAAAAGCAAATGATTTGTAAACTGTTCTGTCCTAAATTAAGCAAATAATAATGGAAAACGTGCTCGTTTCAGTTGTCTATATTCAAATTTATTCCGTTTGGACCAGCAGGAAGCGGAAGCGTTTCTTCAAGGCGGTATCCGCCAGGAGGATTAATGGCATTCTCAAAGCGGATACGGAGATCATATTCTGCCGCGGTCAATGCCATGCCGTCGATCATCTTTGCGGCATCCTGTTCTTCCATCCCGTTGAAATCAAACGGTTCTTTGAAGCTTACTGTCAGAACATCGGCATCAACGGGCAGGTCTACTGTAAAATCGGCATTTTCCGGAACGACCGGCTTATACAGATCATTTGTCCGGTCCTTCATCAGGCTGATCGCCTCGGCTGCATCAGCAGCGTCAAGGTGCCGGTCCGGTGCAAGGACAGTGGAGCCGTCACTTTTCTCATAGGCGAAGTACACTGCCCCCTCCTTATCCGGAGGAATTTCCGGCAGCGGGCCGACCTGGCCGAATTCTGCAGGAGTTCCGTCCTCCATCAGGAACACCGACTTTTCAGTTCTGAACGTAGCCTGCACCGACTCTGTGAATGCCCCGATTGCAGCGCTTGCGATGTCGTAGGAATGTGTGTCGGTCAGGTTCAGTGTCACTTCCCCATCCACGCCACTGATCGTTCCGTCATACGGATGGTAGTCATCAAAACCAAGGCCCTCTTCATCAATCTGTGGTGCATACCGGTTATAGAGGTCGACCTGTCCGGGTATATCACCGCCGAAATCCGACTTTATCGTCTCTTCTGAGATCAGGAATGTCACGGGTATCACATTCGCCGCTTCGACAAGGCCGATACGGAATGGAACGAGACCTTCCAATTTATCAGGATAAACCGCTCCGATGACAGGTCCGGACATGGACAAGTTCGCACTGTAAAGATCAGCCGTTTCTTCCGGTCCCTTATCCGACAACGCACTGTTTTCTTCCACTGCACCGGATTCCGGCCGGCTATCCGATTCAGCAGTCATCTGTGCCGCATCCTCTGAATGCTCGGTTGCCGCGTCCTGGATGCTCATATCCCGGCCTTCATCCATCATCGAAGGGATAAGTATGCCGGCAGCCAGGAGCGCCGCAGCGGCCACTCCGGCCGGAAACCACTTTCGGATTGGTGATGGCCGTTTCAGACGGGGATCGTTTTTCAGACGCGCCAGAATCTCTTCACGGCTCCTGTTGTCTACTGGTTTCGTTACGGAAGTCATCCAGCGGCCGACTTCATCTTCACTTTTTTTGTCTTTGCTCATCGTCAGCCACCTCCCAGTCCGCCCGATTTCTCCAGCAATTCCCTAGCTTTTCTGACGGCCCTGTGTTGGGTCGTCTTGACTTTCGCCTCTGTCCAGCCGAGCACATCAGCCGTTTCGGCGATCGACAGCTCTTGCAAATATCTCATGATAAGTACAGCCCTCTGATCGTCTGTACATGCATCAAGCACTCCGAACAGGCGGCTCATCTCGTCTGAATGCAAGGCGGCCTCCTCAGGGGTGGGCCCTTTGTCCGCAGGCTGGGCAATCTCCCAGTCGTACGAATCATCTGTCCTTTTTTTCCTGACGTTTGCTTTTCTGAAATGATCGAACGCTACATTTTTAGCAATTGAGAAAAGCCAGGTCCTCTCACTGCTTCTGCCCTGAAAACTTCCATATGACTTCAGAACGCGCACATAAACTTCGTGCAGCAGATCTTCGGAGAGCGCCCGATCTTTTGTCAGGTAGATGAGGAACCGGTAGACATCCTGGTGGTATTCCTCGTAGATCCGATGAAATACGGATTCATCCATCGGCTGCCCTCCGTTCACTGTTATTGGTCGAACTCAGGCCAAAAAAGTTTCATTGTCCGTCATATGGGATGCTGAATGTCATCGTCGTTCCCTTGCCGAGACTGCTCTCAGCCCGGATCCATCCGCCATGTGACTCAACAATGTTTTTCGCGATGGCGAGCCCGAGTCCCGTGCCGCCTTTTCCTCTTGTTCTTGCTTTGTCGGCCTTATAGAACCGCTCGAACACATACGTCAGGTCTTCCTCTGCGATGCCGGATCCGGTATCGGCGACCGCCACTTCAAGCAGTCCGTCCGAAACGGAAGATCTGACTTCAACACTGCCGCCGGAAGGAGTATGGCGGATGGCGTTATCGATCAGATTGGTCATCACCTG
This sequence comes from Bhargavaea sp. GQ12, assembly GCF_059758705.1. Lineage (NCBI taxonomy): Bacteria > Bacillati > Bacillota > Bacilli > Caryophanales > Caryophanaceae > Bhargavaea > Bhargavaea sp. GQ12. Next base: position 56,604 of record NZ_JCAXEU010000010.1, on the reverse strand, counting down.
TTCGATCCGGTCTTCATCCAGTTCGACGATTGCACTGCCGGCTCCTTCTGCAGAAACAGCCAGGGTGATTTCTGCATCTTTCGCCTTCTGTATAAATTTGGATGCAATTCTTTCCACCATCGGCCTGACGGCTACCGGTTCCTTGTAGAGCCTCATATAGCCGGACTCCAGACGGGTCAGATCGAGCGTGTCATTGACGAGACGGCCCATCCGTGTCGCCTCGTCCCGTATGATTTTCATCATTTCTTCACGTTCTTCATCCGTATCGACAATCCCGTCACTGAGTGCTTCGGAGTAACCAATCAGCATCGATATCGGCGTTCTCAGCTCGTGGGAGATGTTCGCGAGGAAATCAGTCCGCACTTTATCCAGTCGGTGCTGCTCCGTCATGTCCCGGAACACTGCTACCGCACCACGGATGTTGTTTCCGCTGTACAGCGGGCTGATCGTGATGTCGAAATACTGGCCGTCCAGAGCCAATTCATCCTCGACTTCTTCCGAGTACATGGCGGCGTGGTCAAGCATGCCCGTGATTTCGTCAGGGAGATCTCCCTCCTGGTCTTTTCTCGCATCCCGCCATTTCTTCAAAAGACGGTCCGCAGGCGGGTTTGTCAGCAGGATTGAACGGTCCCGGTTAAAAGAGATGACGGCATCCGTCATCGAAGTGAGGATGTTCTGGAGCTGCTCTTTTTCCTGTCCGATCACTTCCAGATTGTGCTTTACCTGGCGGCCCATCTTATTGAAGGCCACGGCCAGATCCCCGATTTCATCATGTTGCGGCGTAGGCACTTCTGTATCATATCGGCCCTCTGCAAGGCTGTTCGCTGCTTCCTTCAGTTTCCGAAGCGGGGAGGTGATCCTCGAGGACAGGAAGAAGGCGAAGAATGTCGTCAGGACAAATGCGATAAATGCAGACAAAAGGACAATATAGGTTGTCTGCCGGACCGTATCATGCACGGCCTGCATGCTCTGGTAGACGAACACCGCACCATTCAGTTCTTCTGCCTCATGGAGAGGGGCTGCCAGGACTGAATATGACTCCATCCGGTCCGCCTCCGACGGCGAAGGAAGATTCATCTCCTTGATCACCGGCTCATCTACATTGAACACTTTTGTAAGATCCTTGTCCCCAAGGAGGATTTCACGGATTTCCTCGCCGTTTCCTTCTTCATGGAAGGCGCTGACCACTTCTCCCGAAGGCGAGGTGATCAACGCACTCGTATCTTCGCCGAGAAGATCATCTATGACGAAAAGTGAGTTGGAGGGGTCTTCATGCTGATCGACGATCTTTGAAATCGTGAGCGCCTGTTGGCGAAGAGCGCTTTCCGCCTGGTTTCCGTAAAAATTCCCAAGAAACTCAAGGAGCAGCACACTCACAATGAACAGAACAAATGAAACGAGAAGCAATATGGTTGCCCATAGCTTCCCGACGATGCTGTTCCATATCCTATTCATTGCCGGCCTCGAACTTGTAGCCGACGCCCCATACGGTCACGATCATCTTCGCTGCACGCGGAGAGACTTTTGTCAGTTTCTCGCGCAGCCGCTTCACATGCGTATCCACCGTCCTGAGATCACCGAAGAACTCATAGTGCCATACTTCCTTCAGCAGTTGCTCACGGTCGAACACCTTGTCAGGTGTTTTGGCGAGGAAGTAAAGCAGCTCATATTCCTTCGGGGTGAGATTCACTTCTTTGCCCTCTGCCGTGACGCGGTGTGCATCGTTGTCAATCATCAGGTGAGGGAAGACGACCAAATCTTTCGGAGCCTGAGGGTCAACCGAAGCATAATTTGCGGATCGGCGGAGAACCGCCTTAACGCGGAGAACGACTTCCCTCGGGCTGAACGGCTTGACGATATAGTCATCAGCGCCTGCTTCAAAGCCCTGTACCCGGTTTGCTTCTTCACCTTTGGCAGTCAGCATGATGACCGGTGTCATCTTTTCTTCGCGAAGCGCGGTACACACTTCCACGCCATCTTTTCCGGGCATCATGATATCAAGAAGGATGCAATCATAATCGCGGCCCAGCGCCATCTCCAGTGCCTCGTCACCGTCAGTCGCTTCCTCGACTTCGTAGCCCTCTCGCTCCAGATACATTTTAAGCAATCGCCGGATGCGTTCTTCATCATCGACGACGAGGATGGAAACCTGTTCAGTCACAAACCATTTCCCCTTTCAACTGCACTGCTCTTCTCTTACTATTGTACCGTCCGGAGCAGAAAATTGAAAACGAATCGCTGTGACCGGACAGTCCCTGTAGAGAATAATACGCAAAAAAGATCCTCCGGCATAAACCGGAGGATCTGTTCTTTATCAGGCATAGGAGTGGAGGCCGGCGATGACGAGGTTGACGGCCACCAGGTTGAACATGATGATGGCAAAGCCGATAACCGCCAGCCAGGCCGATTTGCGGCCTTCCCAGCCCCTCGAGAGGCGGAGATGGAGATAAGCGGCATAAAACAGCCAGGTGATGAGCGCCCAGACTTCCTTCGGGTCCCAACCCCAGAAGCGCGACCAGGCTTCATGTGCCCAGATCATTGCGAAGATGAGTGCACCGAGCGTGAAGACCGGGAAGCCGATCAGGACGGAGCGATATCCGATTTCATCCATCAGCTGGGAATTGGCCTTGACCGCAAGCGGCTTTACAAGCTCGGCGATGCGGCGGCGGGAAATCAGTCGGATCAAGAAGTACAGGATGATTCCTGTGATGACCGACCAAGTAAATGTCGTGAGCGTTTTTGCATTAATGATTGCAGGCATTTCCGCAAGCGGCTGCATCGTGCCCTCTGTCTTCGCGCTGTATTCGTTCATTCCGAACAGCGCCGGCATATGGTAGACCACTTCGGCCTGCGCGCCGTTTTTGTCGACATAGTCAAATGCCGCTTCATAGCCCGCTGCCCGGAAACCGACTGTGACCACGATAAAACCGAGGACGAGCACAAGAGTGAACATAATGAATTCCAGCCAAGTCCGTTCCTTCGATTTCTTAGTCAGGTCGATATTCTTAAGCAGATAGATCAGGCCGACGACCGCAGAGATCGCAAGAATCGCCTCGCCGAGTGCCGCGGTGATAACGTGAATTGTCAGCCAGTGGCTCTGCAGAGCCGGGATCAGCGGCTGGATATCCCGCGGGAACATCGCCGCATATCCGAGGATGACGATAGCGATCGGAAGCGCAAACAGTCCGACGAGAGGCGACTTATAAAGGAAGTAGAACAGGATGGCCGCTCCTACAAGCAGCATCCCGAATGCCGTTGTGAATTCAAACATGTTGCTGACCGGCGCATGTCCTGATGCGATCCACCGGGTGATAAAGTAACTCAGGTGCGCCAGGAATCCGATGATGGTCACCGTGATGCCAAGTTTGCCCCAACGCTTGTTCGAGGCTGATGCCTCATTTTTTGATCCTTTCACCGCACCGCCGAACAAAATCGTCCCGGCAAGATATGCAACAAACGCGGTGAAGAGGAGATTTCCGCTAAGATCTACTAAGTTCATGTATTGGAAACTCCTTCCGATTTATCCGAGTGCCCTTCCTTGTCACGCTGGTCGGTATAAGCAGGCAATCCCGCATGTTCCGTCACCGCATCCAGTTCGCGCTGCAAGGCCACCCAGTTCTTGCTTGTATGGCCGGCAACCTGGATCCGGCCGTCATCCGACTTCCTGATCCAGAAACGGCGGTGGTTAAAGTAGGAGCCTTGCACGACACCGATCATAAAGATCAGACCGCCAAGCGCGATGACCGGAATTGTCTTGTCTTTCCTGACTGTTAAACCGGATACGTCGCGGGTATCGGCCGATTGGAAGGCGAGCTTGTAGGTGTTTTCACCGAGAGGTTCAAGTGTCTGGCGAATGGCCACAAAGCTTGTCTCTCCCTCCGGTGTTTCAGGCGTGGTCATCTTGAAGAGAAAAGCCGGATTGTTCGGGACAGGCGTCGCTGTCTGCGGCTCTCCGTCTTCAAAACCGCTGAAGTCCGGGTAATAATCCAGCAGCTCAACCTTCGCTCCGTTCCCCAGGTCGTATTCCTTTTGCGGATCGGCGAGATTGACTGTCAGTTCCCCGAGGGATTCCCCGGATTCTTTTTGTTCCAGCGCAAATGTCATCGCGCTTAGCTCATCCAGCTTAAAATCCATCTGGAAGATATGGAACCCTTCATGTTTCAGCGGCTTGTTGACGACGATTGAATACTCTTTGACAAGTTCGGCATTCGTGGAGCCGGGCAGAGCCCCCTCAGGCGTCTCATATAGCGCGACGTCTGTCTGGTAATTGGATGCCACAGATCCTACCCGGTCGATTGCCTCGCTAAAGACTTCATTCGTATTTTCCTGTGTATACATGTCGAATGAGAAGCCCTTGTTCTCGAGGTACAGTCCCGGCGCACCCTTGACCGCCGAGATTTCACCTTCCCTGATCCACATGGATTCATCCACGTAGAATCCGGGAAGCGCCCGGAGCATGACACCGAACAGGAAAAGGATCAGGCCAAGGTGGTTTACGTAGGGCCCCCACCTGGCCCAGCGCCCTTTTTCAGCAAGCAGTGCGCCGTTTTTCTCACGGATCTTGTACCTTTTTTCCTTCAGCTTTTCAGCTGCCTTCTGCATGACCGCATCAGGATCCTGAACGTTCCCCTCACCGTAAAGGCGCTGGCGCTTCAGGAAACTCGGGTGCCTGTCGACACGCTGATTTTTCAGAGATTTGTATAGCGGGATCCCGCGGTCCAGGCTGACGACGACAAGCGAAATGCCCAGCATGCCGACAAGTGTCATGAACCACCAGGAGCCGTACAGATCACTTAGTCCGAGCGCGTTGTAGATCTTGCCGAACAGACCGTAGTTGTCCTCGTAGTACTGTGCTGCCTGCGCCTCACTGGTCGCCGGCACATAAAACACCTGCGGCAGGATCGTCCCGATCGCTGATGCGACCAGAATGGCGATAATGATGCTGACGCCGATCTTGACACTGGAGAAAAAGTTCCATATCTTGTCCACAATCGAGCGTTTATGTGTTTTCGAACGGATCGCTGCTCCGTCGTAGCGCATATCAGCAAGACGCTTTGATTTCTCTTCTTTTGAAAGCGGCCGACCGCAGTTCTGGCATATATCTGTGCCTTCGGGGTTTTGATGGCCGCATTCGCATTTAATGAAACTCATGGTTGTCAGGACTCCTTAGCTGGGCATGATGCTTTCCATGTAGGTCTTGATCTCTTCTTCGCTCATCTCCTGCTGGATGATCTTCTTCACCTTGCCGTCCGGTCCGATAAGGAGTGTGGTGGGCAGCGGGCGGATGTTATAGGCATCCCGGACACTTTTCGTTTTATCGATCACAATCGGAAAACTGAGTCCGTAGGTGTTGGCGAAAGACTGTACTTTAAGATCCGATTCGGCGATATTGACTGCCAGAATGTTGACGCCCTCGTCCTTGAACTCATTGTAGTACTTTTCCATATGCGGCATTTCTTTTTTGCAGGGACCGCACCATGTACCCCAGAAGTTCAGGAAAACTCCTTCACCGCGGTAGTCGGACAATTGGTGAGTATTGCCTTCAAGGTCGACGAGCATGAAGTCCGGGGCTTCGTCACCGACTTCCACAATGTCTTCGTTTGCGGTTACATTGACCACGATGGTATAGATGATCGCAATCGCCAGTACGCCCAGAATGGCGGTCCGGATGATCTGCTGTCTTTTCTTCTTTTTTTCCCGGTCTTGCTGCGATGACATCCGAAGTCACCTCTCTTTCGGTATTTCCAGGATGGGACAGTTCATTCTCCATTATAACAAAGGCGTAACACGCCAAAATCGTGACATATGAAGGGTTTGTGAACGTTCCGGCTTACCGGAGCTTTCCTGTTTCAGCAAGAACGCGCAGTTGCTTCACTTCGTGTGCCGTGAGCTCCCGCCGGTCACCGGCATTTAATCCATGCAGGTCCAAAAAGCCGAATGATTCCCGCTTCAGCTTTTGTACCGGGCAACCGATCGCTTCAAACATGCGCTTCACCTGCCGGTTCTTCCCTTCGTGAATTGTCAGCTGGACGATCCCTTTGCCTGTCTTTTTGTCCATGCTGAGCAACTTGGCCTTTGCAGGAGCGGTCTTTCCGTCTTCCAGGACGATGCCCCGCTCAAGTTGCTTCAGCTGCTCTTTCGTCGGGATTCCTTTGGTGCGTGCCACATATGTTTTTTCGATTTCGAATTTCGGGTGGGTCATCTGGTAGGCGAATTCCCCATCGTTCGTAAGAAGGAGGATCCCTGTAGTGTCATAGTCGAGCCTGCCGACCGGATAAAGCCGCTCCTCGACCTCCGGGAATAGGTCGACGACCGTTTTCCGGCCTTTGTCGTCGGATGCCGCAGATAGGACACTGCGCGGCTTATAAAGCAAATAGTACACTTTTTCCTCCCGCTCGAGACGTACACCGTTCACTTCTATCTTGTCAGAAGCGCTGACCTTGGTTCCGAGTTCCGTGACGGTCTTGCCGTTCACTGTCACCCTTCCGTCAGCGATCAGCTGTTCTGCCTTTCGCCGTGACGCAATACCCGCCGCCGCGATTACTTTCTGAAGTCTTTCCATCTGGTCACCCCATCACATTTACTGCACAAAATTATGTCACAACCATGGGGAAATGAAAAGAAGACCGCATCGGCAACGAGGCGGTCATCTCCGTTCAATCTTCAGTTTTGCAGCGGCAATCGGCACTCCATCCAGGCGCACCTGCCAAATACCGTCCCCCGCACCGCGAGGAATGATGGCGGCGTGAGAAACATCCTCCATCTCTTTTTCCGAAAGCAGGACCGCAAGCGGCTTCTCGAGCTCTGCGCGGATTCCGGGAAGAACCTGATAGGTTCCTTGTTCCGCGACAATGACTTTTTTATAAGACCGGAAAACTTCCGCAGACAGATTCCGATGGGTGTTCCAGTCATCGCCGTCATTCAGGGTGACAACAATTACCCGTTTGCCATCCTTTTCGAAGAGGGTGGCAAGCGTGCGGCCTGCAGTCTTGGTGAAACCCGTCTTCCCGGCCACCGCCTCCCCCTCGCCACGGACAAGCCGGTGCTTGTTCTGCCAGGCTCCGTCACCGTAATTGTATAGGGTAGTGGAAGAAATTTTTTTCAGGCTATTGTTATCCATTGCATACTTCAGCATAAGCGCCGTTTCGTAGGCCGTCGAGAGATGCAAGTCATCATGAAGGCCCGACGGGTTCGTAAATACCGTACTTTCCAGGCCGGCCAACCGGGCCTTTTCATTCATCATGTCAACAAATCCCTCTACCGATCCCCCCGCGTCTTCGGCCAGCGCGGCCGCTGCATCGTTGCCTGAACGAAGCATCAGCCCATACAGAAGTTTCTCTGCCGAAACTTTTTCGCCGGAACGGAGATAGATGGATGAGCCCTCCTGATTCGAGGCATTTTTGGAAACCGTGACCGCAGCATCTGTCCCGGCCGCATCGATATATGTGAGCGCCGTCCAGATTTTCGTCAGGCTCGCTATGGGCAGACGGGCGTCCTCATTGGCTCCTTTCAGAAGTCTGCCGGTCTCGGCATCGATAACCGCATATGCCTGCGCTGCAGAAGCTGCAGCCGGAAAGGTACAGACAAACAGGAGCACCGCCATTATTGCGGATATCCGCTTTATCAAGGTCCACCGCCTTCCGTCGTTATTCTTCGGATCCTTCTTCATCGAACGTTTCTGTGAAACTCGTCATGAACAGATCCATTTCTTCATCGGCTGCTTCATCGTCCCTGCCGGCGAGCGGAGGAAGATCTTCCAGGCTTGCAAGGCCAAAGTAATCCAGAAAAATATCGGTGGTTCCGTAAAGGATTGCCCTGCCTGTCCCTTGTGCGCGGCCGGCTTCTTTCACCAGCCCCCTCGCCACAAGGGTCTGGATCGGCCGTTCAGACTTCACGCCCCTGATCTCCTCCACTTCGACGCGCGTGATCGGCTGCCGGTACGCGATGATTGCGAGCACTTCCAGGGATGCCTGAGTGAGTGCCTGAGATGTCGGGTTTTCAAGCAGGCGGCGGACCGCATCCGCGTGTTCGGGTTTTGTCGCAAGCCGGAATGTGCCTGCCAATTCCACAACGCGCAGCCCCCTGCCCTCCAGCCTGCACGCCTCATCAATCTGTGCAAGCGCACGCTCAACGGCTTCCCGGTCGCTCTCCGTCAGCTCGGACAGCTGTTTGGCAGTCAGGCCGTCGTCGCCCGCTACGAACAGCAGGCTTTCGACCTGTCCGGCCAGCAGATTTCCATTTTCCAAAACTACAAAACTTCCTTCCTGAGGACGACGGTCAAATCGTCAAAATTCCGTTCCTGCTCGACGGTGATCCGCTGTTGTTTCATCAGTTCCAGCAATGAAAGGAATGTCACCACCAACTCAGAACGTTCGCCTGTTTCGAACAGGTCGGAGAATACGGCCCGGCCCCCGGACCTCCCAAGCCTACCGACCAATTTCTCCATGGTTTCCGCAATGGAAATTTCCTGGCGGGTGACCCTTGTCATAAGAGGCGCCCTAAGTTTTTTGCGTTCCATCATTTTTCGGAAAGCCGCAATCATATCATGGACGTTCAGCCCCTCTTCCGGCAGTGCGGCGGCGGTTCCCTCCGTGAGGGAAGGCTCCGCCGGTTGCCTTGTGAAGCTTTTGCCGCGTTCTTCCCCGTATTCCTTCAGAGTAGCCGCCGCCTCTTTGTACTTCCTGTATTCGATGAGCCGCTCCACAAGCTCGTCCCGGGGGTCCGGACCATCTTCCACAAACTCATCGGTATCCGGAGCCTCTTCTTCGTGTACAGGCAGCAACATTTTGCTCTTGATGGCCAGTAGCGTTGCAGCCATGACGAGGTACTCGCTCATTTCATTCAGTTCCAGCACCTGCATTGTATGGATGTGGTCGATGTACTGGCGGGTCAGTTCTGCCATTGGTATGTCGTAGATATCGATTTCCATCCTGTTGATTAAGTGCAATAATAGGTCGAGGGGGCCTTCAAACGCCTCCAACTTCACTAAATAGGACATGGATTCACCTGCAGTCGATTCTTTGCGGAAGGGAGGAAGATCCGTGGATCCGCTCCATCATCCGCTGTTCATCAAGTTTATTGCGTACTTTAATGAGAATCAAGATTATTTTGAGTGCCACGAAGTTCTGGAAGATTACTGGAATGCTGTTGCACCGCGAGATCGCACCCATCCGCTCGTCGGATATATTCAGACGGCTGTCGCCCTTTATCACTGGCGGCGCGATAACTTCCGCGGCGCCGCCAAACTGTTTGCAAAGGCAGAGCGTCTGCTCCGGGCAGCTCATGAAGAGGAGTCTCCCTTTTCCAAGGGTGTGGACGTTCCTTCCCTTCTCCGGAATATCATCGATGCAAGAAACGCTGTCGAAAAAGAACAGCCTTTTAAGCCGTTCCTTATTGCCGTGGACGACTCCGCGATCCGGTCGGCTGTCATGGAGCTGATCGCGAGCGGAGGTGTCCCTACCCTCACCGGGGCCCGTCTCATTCATAAACATATGCTACGTGACAGGAGCCATATTCTGCTGGAACGCGAAAAAAGGAGGAGCAGTCGTCATTGACGGTCTGCTCCTCCTTTAATAATTTCCTGGCACTTCTCTAGAAACGGCCGGGTGGCTTCCGTCGGGACAATGGTCTTTCCGGGCATGATCGCCGCCAATTTCGAGACCATTTCTTTCCCGACCCCCTCGCCTCTATGCGACGGGTTGACAGAAAGGTGGCAGACGGAGACATTGTCGCCGTCAAACTCTACACCGACCAGGCCGATATAGTCTTCACCCGCTTTCCAAAGATAAAGCTGGCTCTGGTCATCTGTTTCGTATCGTGTGATCGTTTCCTTCAGTTTTTTCACGTCTTTTTCGCCGGGCATGAAGGATAGGAGGCCCATTGCGATTTTTTCAAATGATTTTTTATAGCGCAGTAACATCTTCGGCTCCCTCTTTTCCGTATTCTCCGCTCGCTGTCAGCTTGTCGGAGGCCCGAAATTCGGGGCTACAAAAATCCAGTACACTGCCCCCCAGGCCAGCGCCATCAGCAGGATGACGATGAACAGGAGGATGTTCCTCTTCTTCACCGCACTTCTTCCTTTCCGATGCCGGCTGTCTCCAGCTCAAGGCGGATCAGATCGTCGTATGTTTCACGCCTGATGGCTATACGGTGCTCCCCGTTTTCCGCAAAGACCACTGCCGGACGGGTCATCCGGTTATAGTTGCTCGCCATGGCATAACCATAGGCCCCCGTGCAGAATACTGCGATCAGATCGCCCGCCGCCATGTCAGGAAGCAGTGCCTGCTCGATCAGTCTGTCACCGGATTCACAGCATTTTCCGGCGATCGTATACGCCGAAGTGTGCGGCTCGTCCATACGGAGTGCCGCAGCGGACGAGTAGGTCGCGCCGTAGAGCGCCGGCCGGATATTGTCGCTCATGCCGCCGTCGACGGACAGGTAAGTACGGGTTTCAGGAACTTCCTTTTCGGAACCTGCGGTGTAAAGAGTCGTACCCGCTTCACCGACAAGAGAACGGCCCGGCTCAATCCAGAGCTCAGGAACCGGATAGTCCGATTCCGCAGCGGCTTCCTTGACTGTGCGGATCATGGCGCGCACATATTCCTCAGGTTCGAGCGGATGGTCTTCCTCTGTATAGCGGATCCCGAAACCGCCCCCCAGGTTCAGGACCGTGCATGTGTAGCCGTGCTCCTCCCGCCAAGCCGCAACTTTCCTCATCAGGGAGCCGGCAGCCAGGTTGAATGCCGCCGTATCGAAGATCTGGGAACCGATATGACAATGCAGGCCGAGGACCCGTACGCGGCTGATCCCGGACAGCAGGCGGAATGCCTCGTCCGCCTGACCGTTGTTCAGGTCAAAGCCGAATTTCGAGTCTTCCTGGCCTGTTGTGATGAAGTCGTGTGTATGAGCTTCGATGCCCGGGGTGACACGGATCAGAACATCCATCGGCAGTGACAGCTCTTCGGAGATTTGCCCGATTGTACGGATCTCATGGAAGTTGTCCACCACGATGCAGCCGACACCTTCCCGGAAAGCCATGCGGATCTCATCTTCACTTTTGTTGTTCCCGTGGAAATGAATGCGTTCCGCGGGGTAGCCGGAGCGGATTGCGGTATACAGTTCCCCTCCGGACACAACGTCGAGTGAAAGGCCCTCATCGCGGACAATCCGGAACATCGCAATGCTCGAGAACGCTTTGCTCGCATAGGCGACCTGGCCGCTTACCTCTTCTTCTTCAAATGCTTTCAGGAACGACCGGGCACGGTCCCGGACGAGCGCGATATCATAGACAATCAGCGGGGTACCGTAGATGCGTGCAAGTTCTTCCGCATCGACCCCGCCGATTTCCAGATGTCCGTTGCTGTTAATCTTCTGTGTTCCGTATAGATGCACAAGGCCTCATCCTTCCGGCTTAGTCTATTAAAACTTTACCATGAAGGGGGCGAACGTGCAATCGGCCGTCAACTTCGCTGCCTTCTCGGTGAGTCCGTGATATAAGGTCTCAACGAGCTTCCGATCATCGGATACCGGACAATCACGCGGGCCAGTGCCTTCGGGAAAAACGGTGCGAGAGGCCAGAGATACGGAACGCCCATCGGCTTGATGGAGCAGAGATACCAGAATAGGATGACTCCTCCCGCAAAAAAGCCGGGAGGCCCTGCCAGAGCCGTCAGTATGAGCAGCACCGTTCTGAAAATCTTCGCGGAAATGCTTAGCTCATACGAGGGGATCGCGAATGTTACGACAGCCGTCAGTGCGACATACAGGATGACTTCTGCGGTGAACAGTCCGACGTCGACTGCCATCTGCCCCAGAATTACAGCCGCGATCAGGCCGAGTGCCGTGGACAGAGGCGTCGGGGTATGAATTGCGGCGAGACGCATGAATTCAACTCCAATGTCTGCCGCGATAATCTGGAACAGCAGCGGAATTTCTCCACTCTCCTTCGGCCCGACAAAATCCAGCGCTTTCGGCACGAACTCCGGATGCTTGACAAGCAGATACCAGAACGGAAGTAAAAAGACGGCCATCAGGATCCCGGAAAAGCGGATTGCGCGAACACCTGTTCCGATGAGCGGTGCCTGGCGGAATTCCTCCGCGTGCTGAAGGTGATGAAAAATGGTCACCGGAATGAGGAGGACCGACGGAGACGTATCAACGACAATCGCGATATGGCCTTCCAGCAGATGGGCTGCAGCGATATCCGGCCTTTCGGTAAACCGCACAAACGGTACCGGGTGGAATTTCTGCTTGAACAGCAGCTCTTCCAGCTGTTTGTCCGACATCGTCAGCCCGTCATGATCAATTTCCGCCAGCCGCTTCTTGAGCATGTCGAGATGCTCCTCGCTTGCGACACCTTTAAGATAGCCGATCGCGATATCCGTCCGGCCCCGCTCCGTCACCCGCTGGATTTCAAAACGCAGCTGAGGATCACGAAGACGCCTTCTGATAAGGGCGGTATTCAGGATGATATTTTCCGTGAATCCGTCCCTCGAACCCCGGATGACCTTTTCGTTGTCCGGTTCTTCCGGCTGCCTCCCGGGATACTCACGGACATCTGCCTGGAATACGGAACCGTCCTCCATGATAAAAATCAGCTGACCGCTCAGGATCGAGTTGATCATGGCATTTTTGTCCTTGGCCGGTTCGACGGCATGGAACGGGAAATAAGTCAGGAAATTTTCCCGGTTGATTTTCTCTTCCAACTCATCCCACACATCCGACATCTGAATCGAAGTCAGGAGCTGTGTCGTGACATCCGAGCCGATCAAGCCATTCATAAAGACGATCGTGGCGGGCTCCCGCCGGATATGGATGTCCAGCATGACGAAATCATAAGTTTCACCCTTGCCGAACAATCCGCCCAGCTCTTCTTTTGCCAGTTCTCTGCTGTCATATAGCCTTTCGATCGTCACCCTTCTCCTTTCGACTCCACCGGCTCCTTGACGAGGTCGGGCCTCATATACGATTTCATCTTCGAAAGAATCTTCTTTTCAAGCCGCGAAACCTGCACTTGGGAAATTCCCAGCCGCTCTGCGATGTCACTTTGCGTGCAGTCCATATAAAACCTCATGATGATGATCGTCCGGTCCCTCGGGTCAAGCCTTGAGATGATATCTTTTAGCGGAATGTGCTCAAACCCTTTTTCCGAACGTTCGTCACGGACCTGGTCCATCAGTGTGACCGAGTCCCCCTCGCCTTCATACAGCTGTTCCTGGAGAGACGCCGGGTCCTTCATCGCGTCCATTGCGACGATGACATCTGAAACGGGAACTTCCAGGACCGCAGCGATTTCTGAAATGGTCGGGGAGCGCTCATGTTCTTTCAGGAAGTCATCGGTCGCATGACGGATCTTGAAGTTCAGTTCCCTGATTGACCGGCTTACTTTGACCATGCCGTCATCGCGGAGAAAGCGCTGGATCTCCCCGATGATCATCGGAACGGCATATGTTGAGAACTTGACTTCAAAACTCAGGTCGAACTTGTCGACCGCCTTCAGCAGCCCGATGCAGCCAATCTGGTAAAGATCGTCCAGCTCCACACCCCTCGATGAAAAGCGTTGTACGATGGACCAGACGAGCCTCGTATTGCCCTCGACCATGACCCGCCGGGCCTCGGAGTTTCCGGACTGGGCTTCCTGAATCAGTTCTCTCATCGTCTCCTGTGTCAAGAGTGGCGGTTTTCGCTGTTCTACATGCTCCTGCATCCGTCATCCCACCGACGAGCAGGCTTCCTGCACGGGAGAGAATTTTTTCTTGAAGGTGACGGTGGTTCCGCTGCCCCGGCGGGAATCGACCGTCAGATTGTCCGTGAAGCTCTCCATGATCGTAAAGCCCATCCCTGAACGCTCACGTTCGGGCTTGGATGTGTACATCGGCTGCATCGCCTCTTCCACATTATCGATCCCGCCGCCTTCGTCGCTGATGGTGACGGTCACTTCCCTTCCGTCCAGGATGGCATGAACCCGGACGATTCCGGTGCGCTGCTCCTCATACCCGTGAATGATGGCATTCGTCACCGCTTCCGAGATGACCGTCTTGTACTCCGAGATTTCCTCCAGTGTCGGATCAAGCGGCGCCACAAAGAAGGTGAGTGTCATGCGGGCCAGTGCTTCGTTTTCACTGATCGCAGCAAACGATAGCGTCATTTCATTTTCCATGAAGGATCCCTCCCAACCGTTTCATCGCGTCTTCTTCCGTGCCTTCCGCCAAGTGGCTGCCCAATCCTGAAAGTTCGAACATTTTTCGCATCGTCGGTGATGGGTTCAGGATAACCGTCCCTCCATCGACCGCACCGAGATCCCTCATCCGCCCCAGAATCAGTCCGATGCCTGCACTGTCCATGAACTGAAGGTTCCCGAGATCCCAAATGATGCCTGTCGCCTTCCCCCCAAAAATCAGCCTGCTGACTTCCCGTTTAATGCTGTCCGCTGTATGGTGATCCAATTCTCCTGCTGGGCGGACAATTACAATCCCGCCTGGTGCCAATGTCATATGATTCATATGGATGCCCCCTTTTGGCTCGTAATTCAACGGCCGCCTCCCGGACTCCTTGCACTCGACGAAACTAGTGGAAATCCGGCAAATTTCGGCCACGGCAGCCTTCGCCGTCCAAGCCTGCCCTTCGGGAAACGGTTTTATACGTGGAAATAACAGTTATGGAAATGCATTTTGTAATTGATTGGTCCGACTGTTCCTTCGAACTTTCTTAACTCTCAGACGCCCACTCTTAACGCTCGGGACAGTTTTCCTAATTATCGGAGCAGAATCTTCGGATACATAAAAAAACACTCCGGAAAGGTCTCTTTCCGGAGTGTTTGCTGGATGGAATGATTTATTGGATATCACCGTGGATGAGCGCAGGTGCGTCTGCTTTTTCTGAACCGACGATAATGTGCTCTCTGAGCATGCCAATCGCGGTTTCGGTGCCTTTGCCATTTGTATGGATCTCAGCAAGCGGTTCACCTTTCTTAACAGCATCTCCAACCTTTTTCTTCAGGACGATTCCGACGCCGAGGTCAATTTGTTCATCCTTGGTCGCGCGCCCCGCTCCCAGGTGCATCGCAGCAAGACCGATGTCATCAGCGCCGATGGACTGGACATAACCATCCGCCTCGGCTTGGAACTCGATCACTTCAGATGCCGACGGAAGCTTTGAAGGGTCATCCACAATTTCCGGATTGCCGCCTTGTGCCTCAATAAACTTGCGGAACAGGGCAAGTGCCGAACCGTCGCTGATCGCTTGTTGGATCATGCTTTCCGCTTCTTCGATGCTTCCGGCTTTTCCTCCCGCTACGACCATGCGGCTGCCAAGCTCGATGCAGAGCCGGGTGAGATCCTCCGGCCCTTCGCCTTTCAGCGTCTCGATCGCCTCTTTCACTTCGAGCGCGTTGCCTATTGCGTAGCCGAGCGGCTGGCTCATATCCGAGATGACCGCCATCGTCTTGCGTCCGACGGCATTGCCGATGCCCACCATTGCTTCGGCGAGCCTTCTGGCATCTTCTTCGGTCTTCATGAACGCTCCTTCGCCCGTCTTGACGTCGAGGACGATGGCATCCGCTCCCGCAGCGATTTTCTTGCTCATGATTGAACTTGCAATCAGCGGGATGCTGTCCACAGTCGCGGTCACATCTCTGAGCGCATACAGCTTTTTGTCCGCCGGAGTAAGGTTTCCGCTTTGGCCGATCACTGCGAGCTTCAGGCTGTTCACCTGGTCAGCGAACTGTTTTTCAGTCAGTTCGATATGGAAGCCGTCAATCGATTCAAGCTTGTCCAGTGTTCCGCCGGTGTGGCCGAGTCCGCGTCCGCTCATCTTGGCGACCGGCACGCCGCAGGCCGCAACCATCGGGCCCAGGATGAGTGTCGTAGTGTCACCCACTCCTCCTGTGGAGTGCTTGTCGACAAGCGTGCCCTCTATTCCCGAAAGGTCGATCCGATCACCCGAATCCACCATTGCTTCAGTAAGCAATGCCTGCTCTTCTTCAACCATTCCTTCGAAGTAGATGGCCATCAGCAGGGCGCTCGCCTGATAGTCAGGTACCGAATCATCCGTAATTCCAGAGATGAAGAACCGGATCTCCTCTTCCGATAGTCTGCCGCCGTCTCTTTTCTTTGTGATAATGTCAACCATTCTCATGTCTGTCCACCCGCTTTCATTTCAAAACTGGAAGGTAGCTTTTGCCGAACTCCGGTTTCTTCACGCCGAAGTTTTCTGCAACTGTCGCACCGACTGAGGCAAAAGTTTCCTGCAGAGGCAGCTCTCCTCCTGCATTGAATCTCGGGGAAGCCATGATGATCGGTACAAACTCCCGCGTATGATCGCTTCCCGGAGCTGTCGGGTCATTGCCGTGGTCCGCCGTGATGATCAGCAGGTCATCTTCGCCAAGGGCACCCATAATCTCCGGCAGCCTCGCGTCGAATTCGGCAAGCGCGTTTCCGTAGCCTTCCGGATCGCGGCGATGGCCGAAAAGCGCATCGAAATCAACCAGGTTCGTAAACGACAGCCCTTCAAAATCACGGTCCATCACTTCGAGCAGCTTGTCTACGCCGTCCATATTGGATGACGTCCTGACCGAATCGGTCACGCCTTCACCATTGAAAATATCTGAGATTTTGCCGACTGCGATAACTTGAAAACCGCCATCCTGAAGCTCATTCATGACCGTGCGGCCAAATGGCTTAAGAGCGTAGTCGTGCCTGTTTGTTGTCCGGGTGAAATTGCCCGGTTCCCCGATGAACGGCCTGGCAATGACCCGGCCGACAAGGTATTCCGGCTTTAGGGTAATCTCTCTTGCGATCTCGCAGATTTCATAGAGTTCCTCGATCGGGATGACGCCTTCGTGTGCAGCAATCTGCAGCACCGGATCCGCCGACGTATAGACAATGAGACCGCCGGACTCCATGTGCAGCGGGCCGAGCTCGTCAATGATGGCTGTGCCGCTTGCCGGCTTGTTTCCGATCACCTTGCGGCCGGTCCGCTCCTCCAGTTCCTTCACAAGCCCTTCAGGGAAGCCATCCGGATATACCTTGAATGGCTTATCGATGTTCAGGCCCATGATTTCCCAATGCCCGGTCATTGTATCTTTGCCGACCGAGGCTTCCTGCATACGGCCAAAATAGCCGGCCGGGTTGTCCGCAGCCTCAAGTCCTTTTAGAGGACGGATATTGGCCAGGCCGAGGCCTGCCATGTTCGGCATATTGAGTCCGCCGGTCGCCTCGGCGATATGGCCGAGCGTATCTGATCCTTCGTCACCGAAATCAACGGCATCCGGTGCTTCGCCGATGCCTACAGAATCAAGTACGATCAGATGAATTCGTTTAAATGGTTGCGCTGTCATTGTCGCATAACCTCCTTGGCACTACGTATACCCTTTACAAGAATACTGTACCACAAATCAGAGGTCTGACGTCACATTTTCCCGCATCATGCCCGAGGATGAAATTTGCTGTAAACGTCTTTAAGCCGATTCTTGCTGACGTGGGTGTAAATTTGTGTCGTCGAGATGTCGGCATGACCGAGCATTTCCTGGATCGCACGCAAATCGGCACCATTTTCCACCAGATGTGTAGCAAATGAATGCCGCAGAATGTGCGGTGTGAGTTCTTTTGTGATCCCGGCCTTTCGGGCATGCTGATTTAATAGTTTCCAGACCCCTTGGCGGGTCAGACGTCCGCCCCTCGCATTGACGAACAGCGCGTCCTGGGCACGGTCCCCTTTCAGCATCGACGGCCTCGCCTGGCCAATATATTCAGTGATGGCGTCAACCGCTGTTCTTCCAAGCGGGACAATGCGCTCCTTGCCGCCTTTTCCAAACACACGGGCAAATCCCATCGAAAGATGGACATCTCCAGTATTAATCCCTATGCATTCGCTGACCCGCATGCCGGTCCCGTACAGCATTTCCAGCATCGCCCGGTCCCGCACGCCCGCGGGTTTGGAACGGTCCGGGGCCGCGATAAGCGAATCGACTTCCCCGACAGACAGCACACGCGGCAGTTTCATCTCGAGCTTCGGCAGGTCCAGCTGGATTGTCGGGTCGGCGGAGGTAATCCGCTCCCTCACCAGAAACTGATGGAAAGAGCGGATGGAAGATATATGCCGGGAGATCGTCCGGGGTGACTTGCCGGATTCTTCCAGGACTTGCAGATAGCGCAGGATATCAGGTCGCGATACGCTGTCCAGGCTGCCGGGCTGCTCCACCTTTTCCAGATGGCGGATATATCCGAGCAGGTCCCTTTTGTACGATCCGATCGTGTTATCCGCCAGCTGGCGCTCGACTCTGAGAAAATGCAGGTAGTCGTTCAGCGCATCTTCCGCCTCTTTCATGTTCTATCTCCTTTCTGTTTTTACCAATATGAAAAAAGGACAGCTTTCGCCATCCTGTCCATTTCTGTTATTCCTGTTCGTTTTCTTTTGCTTCTCCGCTGCAGCGGCTGCAGATACCGTGGAAAGTAAGCCTGTGATCCTTGATCCGGAAGTTCCAACGGTCTTCGACGATCTGCTCGACGTCACCCAACAGGTCTTCCTGGATCTCATCCACCGCGCCGCACTCGATGCAGACCAGATGGTGATGGAAATGGGCAGCGCCTTCCTGCCGCAGATCAAAACGGGAAACTCCGTCTCCAAAGTTGATTTTGTCAACGACTTTCAGTTCGGTCAGCAGCTCCAATGTCCGGTATACTGTCGCCAGCCCGATTTCGGGCGACTTATCCTTGACGAGCAGATAGACATCCTCTGCGCTGAGATGGTCTTCCTCATGCTCCAGCAGTACAGTGACCGTGGCTTCGCGCTGGGGCGTCAGTTTGTATTTAGCATTGTGGAGCTGCTTTTTTATGCGTTCAATCCGGCTTTCCATGAGACGCCCCCCTCAAACTGTCCCTATTATATCAACCTGTTCGGATGGTTACAAGAGTTCCAGTTATTTAACAACAATCATTACAATATGATAATCATTTTCAATTAACAAGGAATATGAACACCCCGATCTCCGCTGCGAGTATGGCAGCGGACAGGGCCGCGATTCTGATTACCGCCTCTTTCCTGTGCCTGCTGAAATAATTCTTCAGCATGAACGGGGGGGAAAGGTTCATGCAGAACAGGGTGAACAGCAGTGTCAGAAGCAACTGTGCCGGAAACCACCACGCCGCGTAGAAAGTGAGCGCCCCTTCCTGGCTGATCAGATAAGTCGAAGCAAAACCGAAGAAAACCGCCCTCAGGCCGGCGATGAACATGACCGCATGCCGGAGCGCGGCGTGGGATGCCAGGAACAGGGCAAGCACATGAAACGCCAGAAAAGAAAGCAGTGCACGATACGGCTTTGCCGGATCCGCGAGGTCGAGCCGCGGATCAAGGAATACGGTTACCGTTTCCGCCATGCCCGCTTCCGCAAAGCGGAACAGGATGGTCCCGCCCGTAAACCCGATGATGAGTAGTGTAAGCAGGTAAAGAAAAGGGAGCGATCGCTGCATGGGCTGCACCTCCGGAGGATTTGTACAACCTATGCCTGTCCGCTCCCCGACATGTCATTTCCCTATCCCCGCCCGCTCCGCCCATAAAATGGAGAAAGCGGTCTTTGCGTCACGGATCTTTCCCTGATCCAGCATCGCTGCCGCCTCCTCTACAGGAATTTCAAGCAGCTCGACAAACTCATCTTCATCACCGGCTGCCGGATTGTCGATTTTCCGGAGCCCGGTGGCGGCAAACAAGTGAATCGTTTCATCTGCAAAACCCGGAGAGGTAGCAAATGTCGTCACCAGCTCCAGGTTCCCGCATGCATAGCCGGTCTCCTCTTCCAATTCCCTTCGGGCCGTTACTTCGGGTGCTTCACCGGGTTCGAGCTTCCCTGCAGGCACTTCAAGAAGTGTCGTTCCGAGCGCCTTCCGGTACTGTTCAACCATGACAAGCTTGCCATCATCGGTGATCGGGATCAGCGCGACAGCCCCAGGGTGCCGGACGAGTTCCCTTTTCGCGGGCTTACCGTCCGGCAGGATGACATCATCGATTTCAAGACGGATAATCTTGCCGTCGTAGATTGTCTCCGTATGTACCGTCCGTTCCTCAAACTTATCCATTGGACCATCCCTTTCTGTTGGTCGTCTTAGCGCATTCATTATACTATGGATTCGGGAGGGGATACGATGAAGACACGGAAACTCGGAAAAACAGGTCCGGACATTTCAGAAATCGGTCTCGGATGCATGTCGCTTCCGGACGATGCTTTGCAGGCGGAACGGATTGTCTCGGCCGCTCTCGATGCGGGCATCAATTATTTTGACACGGCGGATCTGTATATGAAGGGACGGAATGAGGAACTGCTCGGCAAGGCGCTCGGAAGCCGGCGGGCGGACATTGTCCTTGCCACAAAGGTCGGCAACCGGTGGACAGACGGGAAAGACGGGTGGGAATGGGACCCATCTCCTGCGCATATCCGGAAATCCGTCAGGGATAGCCTGAAGCGGCTCGGCACCGACTATATTGATGTGTACCAGCTCCATGGCGGGACGGCCGATGATGACCTGGAAGCCGTGATCGACGTATTCGAAGAACTGAAGAGGGAAGGACTGATCCGCCATTACGGAATTTCGTCCATCCGTCCGAATGTATTCCTGCCTTTTCTAAAAAACAGCTCCGCAGTTTCGAATATGATGCAGTACAGCCTGCTAGACCGCCGGCCGGAGGAATGGCTCGGCGACATCAGCAGGGCGGGCGCATCGGTCGTCGCACGCGGGCCACTAGCCAAAGGCCTGCTGACAGCCGAGTCTGAACAACGGGCGGAACAAATGGACGGTTACCTCTCGTTCACTTCCGGTGAACTCCGTGAACTGTCGGCTCAATTCCGGCTGCTTCCGGGCAATCTCCATGGGGCGGCTCTCGGTTTTGTACTGGAAAACAAAACAGTGGCTTCCGCCATCACAGGTGCCAGCAGTGAAGAGCAGCTCAAAGAAACCCTCCGGGCCTATGACAATCTGCCGGACAGTGACACTGTTCGGGCATATGCCGCCCTGACAACCGAACAGCAATATGAAAAGCACCGGGAATGATTTCCCGGTGCTTCCCTGTATTCATCAGTTCCGTCAATACTTGGACGGTCCGTCGCCGTATTTTTCCAGCAATTCACCGAACGACATGTTCTTTTCCCGATCACGGCGTTCTTTTGCCTTCTGGGCGAGGCGTTTTTCCTCTTCTTCCTTTTCGTTTCTGAGAAGAGCCTGCTTTGCCTCTTTAAGCTTGTCCAGCGTATCTCCGCCCAGACTGTCGGCGAGAGTCGGACGGCTGTCCTGCTTTGTGGCAGCCGGCTTACGCTGTTGTGGCTTCTTTTTGGCCATCGAGTCACCTTCTTCCTAAAGTTCAGGGACGGCGCACTACCGTCGCGACACCCTGTCCGCCCCCGATGCAGAGGGTGGCAAGGCCGGTCTTTGCGTCCCGCCGCTTCATTTCATGAAGCAGGCTGACAAGTATCCTGGCACCGCTCGCGCCGATCGGGTGTCCGAGTGCAATCGCGCCGCCGTTCACATTCAGTTTATCATGATCGAACCCAAGTTCACGGTCGACGGCAATGGACTGGGCTGCAAACGCCTCGTTCGCTTCGACCAGGTCCATGTCCTTCAGCTCCAGCCCTGCTTTTCCAAGCGCATTTTTCACTGCCTGGACGGGGCCGATTCCCATCACGGCAGGATCCACGCCGGCATTGCCATTTGCCGCAATGACCGCGAGCGGCTCAATGCCCAGCTCTTCCGCCTTCTCCCCGGACATCACGACAAACGCTGCTGCACCGTCGTTTATTCCGGAAGCATTTCCTGCAGTGACACTGCCCTCTTTTTTGAACGCCGGGCGGAGCTTCGCCAATTTCTCCGCCGTGGAACCAGCTTTCACGTGCTCATCCGTGTCAAAGACAATCGGATCTCCTTTGCGCTGCGGGATTTCAACAGGCACGATTTCATCCTTGAAACGGCCGGCTTCAATAGCAACAGCTGCCCGTTCCTGTGATCGTGCCGCAAACTCGTCCTGCTCTTCTCTGCTGATGCCGTAGCGGTCGCACAGGTTTTCAGCGGTGATGCCCATATGATAATCGTTGAACGCGCACCAGAGACCATCCGAAATCATGCTGTCGATCAGCTTCTGGTCACCCATCTTAAAGCCGTCACGCGCGCCTTTGAGAAGATGAGGCGCCTGGCTCATGTTTTCCATTCCGCCCGCCACGATGACATCCGCGTCTCCCGCCTTGATCGCCTGTGCAGCCAAGTGGACCGCCTTTAATCCGGAACCGCATACTTTATTGATTGTCAATGACGGTACAGTCTCCGGAAGGCCCGCCTTGATCGATGCCTGACGGGCCGGGTTTTGCCCGAGTCCTGCCTGGAGCACATTCCCCATGATGACTTCATCGACATGCTCCCCGCCCACTCCCGCGCGGGAAAGTGCCTCACGGATCGCGATGCCACCAAGCTCTGTTGCCGGAATATCTTTAAGCGACCCCAGGAATGTCCCGATCGCTGTCCGGACAGCGCTTACAATTACCACTTCTTTTGTCATTTCCCCATGTCCCCTTTCCATTCATCATGCTTCTTGCCTTGCCCCGCCCCGTCCTCATCCTTACAATGAGAACAAGGAGGGGGTTTGTCATGTTAAGTCTACCAAAACAAGCAGTAATAATCGAGGTCGGCCCGAGGGACGGCCTTCAGAATGAAAAAAACCAGGTTCCGACGGAGGTGAAGCTCCGTTTCATCCGCGCCTTGCAGGATGCAGGCGTCAGTGAAATGGAACTCACGTCTTTCGTCTCTCCGAAATGGGTGCCGCAAATGGGGGATTCAGCGGATATCATGGCGGGGGCAGCGCGGACAGGCAGGCAGTTCGTGCTGGCGCCAAACGAGCGCGGTATCGATAATGCCAGGGCTGCCGGCGCCGCAAGCATCGCCGTGTTTGTCGGAGTCACGGATGCATTTAATAAGAAAAATATTAACAGGACGACCGAAGAAAGCATGGAACAGCTGGCTCCGCAAATCCGGAAAATGAAAGAGGACGGCCTGTTTGTGAGGGCCTGCATCTCGACCGCATTCCATTGTCCGTTTGAAGGACCTGTTGATCCCGAACGGACGCTCAGTCTGTGCAAACGGTTCGCTGAACTGGGGGCGGACGAACTGAGTGTGGCTGACACGATCGGTATGGCGACACCAGAAGAAAGTTACAACCTGTTCAGACGTCTAAAAGATGAGCTTCCGGAGATGCTGCTGACTGCACACTTCCACGACACGCGGAAAATGGCACTCGCCAACATCTTCGCGGCACTCCAGGCAGGTGTCGACAGATTTGATGCTTCTGCCGGAGGTCTCGGCGGATGTCCGTTTGCACCGGGCGCGACTGGTAATGTCGCAACCGAAGATGTTGTCAATATGCTGGAACGCATGGGCATTGAAACCGGTATTTCGGCTGACGGCATCTGCCGCGCTGTCGATGAAGTGGCGCCTCACGTTTCGCGCCCAATCGGCACGGGGATGTATACACTATATAAGAATGCACAACGTATGGGGTAACAGCCATACATGAAGGAGGCTATGCAATGGGGATAAGCACGAAGCGCTGGCTGACTGTCACCGGCATCATGACAGGCATTTCAGCTGCTGTCGGATCGGCGGTCGGCCTCCTTGCCACGAACCGGCTGATGTACATGAAGAAGAAAGAAGACGATGTGATCCTCCAGCGGGAAATTTCAGCAAAGCGCTTTGATGAGGGATGGTACAATGCCGTCAGCAAAACAGAGCGCTGGGTGAATTCCCCAAACGGCTACCGGCTAAAAGCCGTGTTGCTGGAACCGCTGGAAACCAGCCATTACGTCGTCATATCCCACGGCGTAACGGAAAATAAGATCAATTCGGTCAAGTATGCCCGGATGTTTGAACGGCTCGGCTTTAATTCCGTCATTTACGATCACCGCCGGCATGGGGATTCTGAGGGCCGTACGACCAGTTTCGGACATTATGAAAAGACAGATCTTGGTGCCGTCATCGATGAGCTCCGGAATTTTGTGGGACAAGAGGCGATCATCGGCGTTCATGGGGAATCCATGGGGGCGGCGACATCTCTCCTATACGCGGGCGGTGTCGGAGATGAAGCTGACTTCTACATAGCCGATTGCCCATTTTCTGACTTTACCGAGCAGGTCCTCCATATCTTGAGACGATCTACGCCGCTGCGGACCGGTTTCGCCATCCGGCTTGCCAATGTGTTCCTGAAAGTGCGGGACGGCTATACGCTGGACCTCGTCTCCCCGAGGCAGTCAGTCGCCAGCATCCATAGACCCGTGCTTTTCATCCACAGTCTGGAAGACGATTTTATCCTGCCGGAGATGACGAAGGAACTCTACGAACTGAAGCCGGAGCCCAAATCGATCCGGCTGTTTGAAAAAGGGGCGCATGCCCAGTCCTTTAATGAAAACACAGAGGAATACGAACAAACGGTCAGAGCGTTCCTCGAAGAACACGGGCTCTTCCCTTACGGTGACGACAGCCGATCGGGAATTGCCTGATCAGCGGCGGCTTCGGGATGGTGTACTTTCGCGGGAGTTTGGTGTACTTTCGCAGCAGCATAGTGTACTTTCGGCACTCGATAGTGTACTTTCGGCACTCGATAGTGTACTTTCGCGGCGTCTTGGTGTACTTTCGCGAATGTCCTGCTGAGGTGGCACTCCCGCTGCCGTTCGGCGCTTGAGATGTCCACGCTCACGCTCTGTTAATGATGTTTCACCGGAGCATATTCTTTTGCGATTCCTGAAAAAAATGAGCGTCACAGAAATTTCTCTGTGACGCTCATTTCTCTTTTTTCATTAATAAAAACGCCCTTCCTAAAGGAAAGGACGCTGTCATTATTTGTCGCTCATTTTGTTCATCTGTGCCAGCATTTGATTGATTTTCTTCTGGGAAGGTTTCATTCCCATTTGCATCATCAGCATGCGGAGCATCTGTTCGTTGATCGGCGGGTTCTCTTTCAGGTAATTCATCATATATCTGCGAGCGATGAAAAAGCCGAGAGCCACCCCGGCGAGCAACGCGACGATGAGCAGAACGATCCACCAAACGGTCGCCATTGTGGTTCCTCCTTCGTGCCATCAGTTTCACGGAATGTGCACCAAGGAGAAGTATACAACATTCCGGAATCAGATACTACTATTTCCGCACAATTGACGGCTCGTTCCGACACCATTTTCCCAGAATTTCACCGGCTTCAGCCAGCCGCACTCCCCGCTTCCCCCACGGACTGCAAAATACCCCCCGCTGAGACCTGACAACCCTGCGAACAGGTCAAGATCAAGCATTCTGGTTCCCTCGCAGCGGGCAGTCAGGCTGTAATCGCCGAAACCGATCCGGATCGTCCCTTTTACCGGATGATGGAGGCGGAGCAGGCCCCCCTCCCGCCCCACCTCGGGAAACCTCCTCCCCATCCGGTGCTTTAACTGGAGCATGACCCGGTCGGGATCCACCTCATGGCAAAGAAAGCGGACTTCCGGACTTTCTTCTCCTTCCACCGCCAGAAGTTCCTCCAGCATCCGTTCCCTTCCCAATACAAATGGCTGGTGGGCGTTTTTTACTTCATAAATAATGTATTCGCGCATGACTGCCACCCCTTTTTCAACATCATATCCCGGTATGCGGAAAAAAGATGTCAGAGTGCGGAGAAGAACCCCTCTAGTTTTGTCGAATTGTCCGGAGTTGGGCGTATGATAGAACCGACAAAAAGGAGGACATCCAAGCCGGATGTCCTCCTTTTTCATCAAAGCTGCTTAAAGCGGGATGTTACGTTTTCAGGCGTAAAGCCATATTCTTTCATGACCGTGCCACCCGGCGCGCTCGCACCGAATGTATCGATAGCAAGCACGTCGCCTTCGAATCCGGTGTACTTGTGCCACCCGAGGGAAGCACCCATCTCGATTGCGAGACGCTTCGTCACGGATTTCGGAAGCACCTCTTCTTTGTAAGAAGCTTCCTGTTCTTCGAAGCGGTCCCATGAAGGCATCGAAACGACCCGGACATGAACGCCCTCTTCCCGGAGTTGCTTTTGTGCTTCAACCGCAAGGCTGACCTCCGAACCTGTCGCAAGAAGGATTCCGTCAGGATTGCCTCCCTCCGCCTCGGATACGATATAGGCACCTTTTCTGACGCCTTCCATCGCACGCTCTGCCGAGTGTTCGAGGACCGGCAGATTCTGGCGGGAAAGCACGAGAACCGTCGGCTTGTTTTCAGATGAAACCGCGAGTTTCCAAGCGGCGGCCGTTTCGTTTCCGTCAGCCGGGCGGATTACAGACAGACCCGGCATTGCGCGAAGTGAAGCAAGGTGTTCAACCGGCTCGTGGGTCGGTCCGTCTTCACCGACAGCGATGCTGTCATGCGTGAACACGTAAGTGACCGGCACACCCATCAGTGCCGACAACCGGACCGCAGGACGCACATAATCGCTGAAGACGAAGAATGTGCCCCCGAATACGCGGAGTCCGCCGTGAAGGGCCATACCATTGAGCGCTGCACCCATCGCGAATTCACGGACGCCGAACCAGATGTTGCGGCCGTGGTAATTCTCCGGCAAGAAATCTCCTGCACCTTTGATCATCGTCTTGTTCGAACCTGCCAGGTCCGCGCTTCCGCCGAACAGGGTAGGAACGGCTGCAGCGAGGGCATTGATCATATCGCCTGAGGCGCTGCGTGTCGCAACCGATTTACCGGCCTCATAAGCCGGCAGGTTTTCCTCAAATCCTTCAGGAAGCTTGCCTTCAAGCGCAGCCTTTAGCTGAGCCGCTTCTTCCGGATAAGCTTCCTCATAGGATGCAAAGCGCTCATTCCATTGTTTCTCCGCCTGCTCGCCTTGCTGTTCCGCCGCTTTGCGGAATGTGTCATACACTTCTTCCGGCACATGGAAGTCTTCCTCGAATGTCCACTTGTAGTATTCCTTGACGAGCTTCATTTCGTCTTCGCCGAGAGGCGCGCCGTGGACATCCGCTTTACCGGATTTGTTCGGAGAACCGTAACCGATGATCGTCTTTACTTCGATGAGGGTCGGTCCGCCCGTGTTCCCCTTCGCTTCTTCAATGGCACTGGAAACTGCATCGATGTCGTTGCCGTCTCCGACACGAAGATAATTCCAACCATACGACTCGAAGCGCTTGCGGACATCCTCAGAAAAGCTCATGTCGAGTTCCCCGTCAAGGGAGATGTCGTTGCTGTCGTACAGCACGATCAGCTTGTCCAGCTTCAGGTGCCCTGCAAGGGAGATCGCCTCGGAGGCTACCCCTTCCATGAGGTCCCCATCCCCGCAAAGTGCGAAGGTATGGTGATCGACAATCTCATGGCCGTCCTTGTTGTACGTCGCGGCAAGATGGCGTTCCGCCATCGCCATGCCCACTGCCATGCCGATTCCCTGGCCGAGAGGGCCCGTGGTCGCTTCCACTCCGTCAGTGTGACCGTATTCGGGGTGGCCAGGTGTCTTGGAACCCCATTGGCGGAAATTCTTGATCTCTTCCATCGGCAGATCGTAACCGCCGAGATGAAGAAGGGAATACAAAAGCATCGAACCGTGTCCTGCGGAGAGGACAAAGCGGTCCCGGTTGAACCACTGCGGGTTCGAAGGGTTATGCTTCATGTGTTTGGTCCACAGGGTGTACGCCATTGGAGCGGCGCCCATCGGAAGTCCCGGGTGACCGGAATTCGCTTTCTCGATCGCATCGATGGACAGAGTCCGGATCGTGGTGATTGCAAGTGCATCGGCATGATTCGCCATCTTTCGACATCCTTTCACGAACAAGTAGTTGAATCTTTTTAAGTTTAGACGAGCCCGGCGGTCTTTACAACCGGATTCAGGCGAAGGCGATGTCAGTTCGGAAATTTGTTGTTTCTGAGCTGTTTTACTTTGTCCGGCGTAATGTCATTGCCCTCCGGGTCGATGACGGTTACGTTCTCGATTGTCTGCTTCATATTGGAACGGAAAACCCCCAAATATTCCTTGCGGAGCAATGTCTGTTCCTTCGCTTCTTCCATCGTCAGTCCGACAGTCTTTTTCTTATTCGCCAATTCATTGATACGGGCGAGCTTTTCGGGTGAAAGCATGAAATCTCCCCTTTCCATTTGTCCTAAACATAAGTAAAAAAAGAGACGAGCGCAACTCATTCGCTCGTCTGTTCTTCCTCGATATATTCTCTGTAGCGGCGATGTACCGTCGCCTTGCTGACATCATGGCCGAGTCCTCTAAGCGTGGAAGCGATCTCTTCGAATGTCAGGCCTTTCTGCCTGAGACTGACAATTTCCCCAAGCGGGACATCAATTCGTTCGCGGCCTTCGGGATTGCCCCGCTTTTTCAGATTCTGCTCAGGACGGTAGCCCTTTTCCACTGCCCGGCGCATGCCCCTGCGAATTTTCGCATTATGCATTTTCCTTTGATATTCCTCGACGATGGCCAATATCTCAAGCAGCATTGTGTCCATTTCATCCAGCGCTGCAGGACCTTTGTCCGTATATGTATAAGTGGATGCCCCTGCCTTCTGCAGAAGGTGCAGCACTGCCACACGGGCATTCCCGCGTCCGAGACGGGTCTCATCCTGGACAAGGACGATTTCCGCCTCACCCTCCCGCACATGGTCGATCAGGTCCAGGAGACCGTCCCGGTCCATATCGTAGCCGCTGTGCCGGTCTTTAAAAACCGAGGTCACCGTAAAGTCAAGCTCGTCCGCAAATGCCCGCAGCTCTTCCTCCTGACGCTCTAGTGACATGTCCTGGGACTCTTTCTCAGTGCTCACCCGGCAATATACAGCACATGTCCGGGCCCGCTTCACTCTCCCTCACCGGCCAGCTGTATATCATCGGAATACATCATTTTAGAGGGTACGAGAAGCGTCTCTCCGGCAAGGATCGTCGAATCATGTTTACCGTTCATCTTGAGCACTTCCTCTATCCATATGTCAGCCGGAAGCGAAGTTTCCGCTTTCTGATGCAGGGCGAACAGTGTATCGCCGGGATTCACTCGGATTTCGGCGGTCATTGCACGTTCCGGCTCTTCCTGTCCCGGCAGCATGGCGACTGAAACAATGGCGATGAGAAATAAGAATACAACGTAAGAATAATTGCGGATCAGGTTCATAAATGGCCCCTCCTAATAGAAATTCGAATGCTTGTTCGTATAATAACCCCATCGTAATGCGAACAGATGTTTTTGTCAAGCGGTTTTCTCGAACCTATGTTTGCATTTCATTGAGACGGCTGATATACTTGGAACTAGCTAATACGTTAAAAGAAGAGGTGAATCCGTTTGAAGAAAATGTCGAAAAGGCAGGAAGCCATCCTGACTTTCATCAAGGAAGAGGTCAGGTCGAAAGGCTATCCGCCTTCCGTCCGCGAAATAGGCGAGGCTGTCGGGCTCGCTTCCAGTTCGACGGTCCACGGCCATCTGGCCCGCCTGGAGAACAAGGGCCTCATCCGCCGTGACCCGACCAAACCCCGCGCTATTGAAATTCTTGAAACCGGCGACGCCATCCCTAAAGCGGATGTTCTTCAGGTCCCGGTCGTCGGGAAGGTTACAGCAGGCCAGCCAATTACAGCGGTCGAAAACATCGAAGAATATTTTCCTCTCCCCGATCAGTACGGCAGCTCGGACGACCAGCTGTTCATGCTGGAAATCATGGGCGAATCCATGATCGAGGCCGGCATCCTGAACGGTGACTATGTCGTCGTGCGCCAGCAGAGCACCGCGAATAACGGTGAAATCGTTGTCGCAATGACTGAAGAGGATGAGGCGACAGTCAAGCGCTTCTTCAAAGAAAGCGGGCATTTCCGCCTCCAGCCAGAAAACCCGTCGATGGATCCCATCATCGTCGACCAGGTATCCATCCTCGGTAAAGTTGTGGGCGTCTACCGCCATATCCAGTAAGATCCTGCAGGGTCGGATCATCATTCAGTCGGCACCGCTTTCCGGAAACGCGCTGCCGGCTTTTTTCATGTCTGCAGCCCGACGTCTTTCCATTGTCCCCTGCCCCTCCGTTCCGATATAGTGGACTCATTAGCATGAGAGGGGAGATGGATCATTTTGAACGTACTTGTCATCGGAGCAAACGGCAAGATCGGCAAGATGCTGGTGAAGCTTCTCGTTGAGAGCGGTGAGCATACACCGACCGCCATGATCAGAAAAAAAGAGCAGCAGGCAGTTTTCGAAAATATGGGAGCACGTACCGTCGTTGCCGATCTTGAAGGCAGCACTGCAGATCTGTCTTCGATAATGGCAGATATGGATGCTGTTGTGTTTACTGCGGGAAGCGGCGGGCATACCGGCCCTGACAAAACCTTGCTGATCGACCTGGATGGAGCCGCCAAGGCAATCGAAGCCGCCGGACAAAAGGGAGTCGGTCGTTTCCTGATGGTGAGCGCAATCGGTGCCGAGGACAGGGAACGCTGGTCTGACGCCATCCGTCCGTACTACGTGGCAAAGCACCACGCCGACAACATCCTCCGAGCGAGTGGCCTGGACTATACGATCGTCCGTCCCGGCCTGCTGCTGGATGAACCCGGAACAGGCCGGGTATCCGCTTCAGAACATCTGGAGCCGGGCGGCATTCCACGGGAAGATGTCGCCCATGCCGTCTTTGAAGCGCTGGACAAGGAGAATACCCGCAACCTTTCCTTCGAGCTAGTTTCAGGCGACACGCCGGTCAGGGAAGCCATAGAACAACTTTAAACAGAAAAGTGAGCGCAACCGATTAGGCTGCGCTCACTTTTTATCTGCGTGCAGTCAGTACATCTTCATGTACTGCTCCCGCTCCCACGGGTGGACTGTTGTGCGGAACATGTTCCATTCCGCTTCTTTTGTGTCCATGAAATTCTTGTAGATATGGCTGCCGAGGGCATTTTGGATGACCTTGTCGTCTGCAAGGGCGCCCAGCGCCTCTTTCAGGCTTGCCGGAAGGTCTTCGATGCCCATGCTCCGGCGTTCACGGAGGCTCATCTCATAGATGTTCTGGTCGACGGATTCCGGAGGCTCCATGCCGTTGCGGATTCCTTCGAGCCCGGCTCCGAGAAGGACAGCCATCGCCATGTACGGATTGGCTGTAGGGTCGACCGAACGCACTTCGACCCGTGTGCTCAATCCCCTCGAGGTCGGAATCCGGATAAGCGGACTGCGGTTCGTGCCCGACCACGCGACGTATACAGGTGCTTCATAGCCCGGCACCAGACGCTTGTAAGAGTTGACGGTAGGATTCGCGATGGCTGTAAAGCCATGCGCATGCTGCAGCAGGCCGGCCATAAACTGGTAAGCGGTTTGGCTCAGGCCCTCTTCTCCTTCAGGATCTTCGAAAACGTTCTCGCTTTCTTTGAATAGCGACATGTTGACATGCATCCCGGAACCTGCCACGCCGAACAGCGGCTTAGGCATGAACGTGGCATGAAGTCCATGTTTTCGGGCGATCGTCTTGACTACAAGCTTGAATGTCTGGATGTTGTCGCATGCCCGGATGGCGTCTGCGTATTTAAAATCGATCTCATGCTGGCCCGGGGCGTTCTCATGGTGCGATGCCTCAATCTCGAAGCCTAGCGCCTCAAGCTCAAGTACGATGTCCCTGCGGCAATTTTCGCCCAGATCGGTAGGTGCAAGGTCGAAGTAGCCGCCATAGTCGTTCAGTTCCAGGCTTGGTTCGCCGTTCATATCCAATTTGAAAAGGAAGAATTCCGGCTCAGGCCCGATATTGAACTTGGTAAAGCCCAGTTTTTCCATTTCTTTAAGCACCCGCTTCAGATTGCTTCGGGGATCCCCTTCGAATGGCGATCCGTCTGCGCGGTGAACATCGCAGATGAGCCGGGCGACTTTTCCGGATCCCGTATCCCACTGGAATACCGTCCACGTGTCCATGTCGGGAACCAGGAACATATCCGACTCCTCGATCCTAACGAACCCTTCAATCGACGACCCGTCAAACATCATCTTGTTGTCCAGCGCCTTGTCGATCTGGGAAACCGGAATCTCCACGTTCTTAATAGTCCCCAGGATATCAGTGAACTGCAGTCGGATAAAATTCACATTCTGTTTTTGTATGTCGCTTTTAATATCTTCCTTAGTAATTTTAGCCACGTTACCATCCTTTCAATTTTTAAGCAGGTTTTCTTTCATCAGCGCATCAAGCGCGCCAAGAATCGCGATCTGTACATGTTCGTATGTAAGACCGCCTTGGATATAAGCGGTATAGGGCGGGCGGATCGGGCCGTCCGCTGTCAATTCGATGCTCGAGCCCTGCACGAAGGTGCCGGCCGCCATGATGACATTATCCTCGTAGCCCGGCATGTACGACGGTTCCGGTGCAAAGTGGGCATTAACAGGTGAATGTGCCTGAATTTCCCGGCAGAAACGGATCATCTGTTCAGCATCATTGAAAGACACCGACTGGATGAGGTCCGTCCGGTCCGAAGTATAGTGCGGGGAAGTAGACATGCCCGCCGCTTCCAGCATCGCCGATGTGAAAATCGCACCCTTGACGGCCTGTGCCGTCACATGAGGAGCGAGGAAGAAGCCCTGATACATGTCGGGGAGCGTACCAA
This sequence comes from Bhargavaea sp. GQ12, assembly GCF_059758705.1. Classification (NCBI taxonomy): domain Bacteria; kingdom Bacillati; phylum Bacillota; class Bacilli; order Caryophanales; family Caryophanaceae; genus Bhargavaea; species Bhargavaea sp. GQ12. The sequence continues at coordinate 24,052 of NZ_JCAXEU010000010.1, read as the reverse complement.
GCGACGCACCCGCCTCTGCTCCTATACCCGGAGAAGTCATCCGATAAGCACATTTTTCAATAAGATCTGCACGTCCAGCCAAATAGCCGCCGGTTTTGGCGAGACCTCCGCCGGGGTTTTTGATAAGTGAGCCTGCCATCAGGTCGACCCCCACCTCGGTCGGTTCTGCAGTCTCGACAAATTCTCCGTAGCAGTTATCAGTGAAAATGATCGCTTTTGGCGCAATCTCCCGGACCTTCTGCACCATCTCTCCGATCTGGCCGACTGTAAAACTCGGACGCAGGGAATATCCTTTCGAACGCTGGATGGCAATCATTGCCGTCTTTTCGGTTACGGCATCACTGACGGCATCGAAATCGACAGTTCCGTCCGGTTTCAGGTCGATATGGCGGTAGGAGATCCCATAATCACGGAGTGAGCCCGTGTCTTTCCCTTCCGGTCCCGAAACGATCGAGGCGAGCGTATCATAAGGTTCACCCGTGATATACAACAGTTCGTCCCCGGGTCGGAGCACCCCGAATAGGGCGATGGAAATGGCGTGGGTGCCCGAAATGATCTGGTTGCGGACAAGTGCCGATTCCGAACCGAAAGTTGAGGCATACACCCGCTCCAGTACCTCGCGCCCCTCGTCATCGTATCCATAGCCCGTCGATGGGTTCATATGATGGTCGGAAACCCGATTCTCCCTAAAAGCAGCAAGTACTTTTGCCTGGTTAAAGAGCGCGATGTCATCCGCCTTCTTCAGGAAGGGGGTAATTTTTTGCTCGGCATCCTTTTTCCAAGTACCGATTTGTCCTGTGATGTCCATGATGTTGTTCAAACGTCCTCTTTCCTCTCTGGTGCATAGTCATCCACCAGTATACCGCATTGCCGGACTGCTGCGGATAAAGACGAGGCATCGGCTTTCCGGTAAAAACAGCAGACAGGCTTCCGGGAAGCATCGCACATCTGCTTCCCGGAAGCCCGTCATTGTTCACACCGTTTCTGCTGATTCTTCCTTTGGCGCCAGATTGACCGGACGGGCGGGGACGAACGTGGAGATCGCATGCTTGTAGATCAGCTGCTGTTTTCCGTCCGTCTCCAGCAGCACTGTGAAGTTGTCATAGGACTTCACTTGCCCTTTTAGCTGAAAACCATTGGTCAGGAACACGGTTACGAAAATCCCGTTTTTGCGGATCTGGTTCAGGAACGTATCCTGGATGTTTGCTGACTTCATTGCACCTATTCCTCCGCTCTCTCTTTATGTTGGCATGGGCCTTGTCTTATGTATTCCTTTTCACCGACCCGAAATCCTTCATCATTGTAAGTATTTTTTCCGTATTCTGCCGTGTACCGTCCGATGCCTCAAGCCAGTGCACGTCCAGCTTGTTCCTGAAGTAGGTGAGCTGGCGCTTTGCATAGCGCCTCGTATTGCGTTTTGTCAGGTCAAGTGCCTGCTCCAGATCCGTCTCGCCATTCAGATAGGATGCAATCTCGCCATATCCGATTGCCTTCATGGACTGGCTGTCGCCGAACCCTGCATTCAAGAGTCGCAGGACTTCCTCTGTCCAGCCTTCCCGGATCATGAGGTCAACCCGTTGGTTGATCCGCTCGTATAAGATGTCCCGGTCCATTGCCAGGCCGATGATCAGATGGTCGTAAAGCGGCTCCGAGCCTTTGCTTCCTTCCGCCTCTTTTTTCGACTTGCCGGTGAGGGATGCAATCTCGATGGCGCGCAATACACGGCGCGTATTGTTTGGATGGATTTCCTTTGCAGCGGCAGGGTCCTGTTCCTTAAGGAGCTCATGAAGCCGGCCGGGCCCTTGTTCCTGCAGGATGTCCTCCAGCCGCTCCCTAAGAACCGGATCGTGTTTTTGCTCGGTGAACCGGAAATCGAACAGGACTGACTGGATGTAGAGGCCCGTGCCGCCTGCGATGATCGGAAGCTTACCTCTTGAACGGATTTCCGCAATTTTCTCACGGACAAGCCTCTGGTAGTCCGCCACTGAAAAATCGTCACCCGGACCCAAGATATCAAACAGATGGTGCGGAATGCCGTGCATCTCTTCAGGGGTGATTTTTGCCGTGCCGATATCCAGGCCGCGGTAGACCTGGAACGCGTCACCGTTAATGACTTCGCCGCCTGCCGCTTCCGCCAGGCTGACACTTAATGCGGTTTTTCCCGATGCCGTCGGGCCCACGATTGCCACCACTTCCGGGTACAAGCTACCGGTCATTGCAAGATCCACTCCCTGATAAATTCGGTGACGCGGCCTTTTTTCGGCGAATGCAGAATCTCATGGCGGCCATCATCCACAAGATAAACGGTGACATTTTCGATCCCGTTTTCCGAATACTGGCGGGCGACATTCCAGATACCCGCCCCGCTCTTGCCGACCGGATCCTGCGCACCCGAAATCAGCAGAATCGGCAAGCCTGCAGGCGTTCTGGCAACTTCACGGTCTTTATGGATCAGGTCAAGCCCGTCGAACAGATCCGAAAAAAATCCCGTGGTCGAAACAAACCCGGATTCTTCATCGTCCAAGTACGCCCTGACTTCCTCGGCATCATCCGTCAGCCAGTCAAATGGCGTCTCCGCATCGGGAAACTGAAGGTTATAGCCACCGAACGTCAGAGAGTTCAATAACTGGTTCGGCTCTTTTTCCATTCCCGCGGCACTGAATGCCCTCGCAACCAGTCGCCCCGCCATGATGGCAGGGCCGGGATGATCGCCCGAGCCCATGAAGACGGCCCGGTCCAAAGTATCCCCGTAGCGCTGTGTATAGCGCCTTGCCACAAAAGAACCCATGCTATGCCCGAATATCGTGAAGACGGGGGATGGCCGGTTTTGGCGGATCAGGGAAACGACTTCATAGACGTCCTGCACAACCCGTTCAAATCCGTCTTCCTCAGCGAAATACCCCCTGATGCCGTTTAGCCGTTCCGTCCTCCCGTGGCCGCGGTGGTCATGACCGCTGACAATGAAGCCGGCCTTCCTTAACTCTTCTCCAAACTCTTCGTATCTGCCGATGTGTTCGGCCATTCCATGTAGCAGGTGTATATGGCCCTTTGGCCGCCCTTCCGGCTCAGCTACAAACGCACTGACCATATGGCCGTCAGTCGTTTGGATGGTCAATCTCTCCACTCGGTCATCCTCCTTGCAGACCTGCCGTCTGTCCGATGGCAAGGTCAAGCTCATCAAGCATCTTTACTTTTTCCTCCGAGCTCAGGGATAGCAGGTCCGCCATGTATGCTGCAACCTTGCTTCCTTCCTCCTGTACACGGCCGGCATCAAAAAACATCCAGCCCGTTCTTCGTACGAGGAAATCAGCCGGTGTTGCGGCCATCTCCGCATGGATCGCATAGAGGATGCGCCCCCTGACAGCGGCACTGAGACCAGCACCGTCACCTGCAGCATGGGCAAAACGAAAGACCAGATCGGCATTCGTGCCGTAGAAACCGGCAATTTCGAGCCCATCTTCATACGTAAGGCCGTATAGTTCCGCCTCATTCGCTTTGCCCCTGATGAAGTTTTCCAAATGGTCCGGATCGTCAAAATCTCCGCCGGACAGGCGCAAGTTTTTTGTAATGCACGGACCGAACGTACCGCCATTGTATCGCCGGACAATCCGGTCGACGGCATCCTCAGCCATTTTTCTGTACCCGGTCAGTTTGCCTCCGGCCATGGTGAGGAGTCCCGATGGAGATTCCCAGATTTCGTCCTTCCGGGAAATTTCCGAGGGGTTCTTTCCTTCCACATGGATCAGCGGCCGGACTCCCGCCCAAGTGGACTCCACATCATTCCTGACCAGTCTGACACCCGGAAACATACTGTTAGCGGCCTTTAGAAGGTACTCAACATCTTCTTCGGTTGCTGCAACTTTTGCAGGATCACCATCGTAGAACGTATCGGTCGTGCCGATATAGGCCTTGCCGTCCCTCGGGATGGCGAAAATCATCCTGCCGTCAGGACCGTCGAAATAAACAGCCTGCCTGAGCGGGAAACGGGACTGGCTGATAACAATATGAACACCCTTCGAGAGGCGGAGGTGTTTGCCGTTGCTGACGTCATCCAGTTCCCTCACTTCATCCACCCATGGTCCTGTGGCATTGACCACATGCTCCGCTTCCGCACGGAAACGGCTATTGTCCAACCTGTCCCGGACATGAGCGCCGGCGACTTTGCCCTCCCTGTCATAGATGAACGCTTCTGCCTTGCAGTGGTTCAGGCAGAGGGCCCCTTTTTCAGCGGCTTTTTTCAGGACCTCTAACGTCAGGCGTGCGTCATCCGTGCGGTATTCCACGTAATGGCCACCCCCGAGCAGACCCTCCCGGTTCAGGAGCGGTTCAAGCCGGAGCGTTTCCTCCGGCGAAAGCATCGTCCTGCGCTCGCTTTTCTCCACTCCGGCCAGACGATCGTACATGGCCAGTCCGGCAGATGTCATAAACGGGCCGAATGTGCCGCCCTTGTAAAATGGCAGCAACATCCGTTCCGGCTCGGTTACATGGGGGGCGTTTTCGTAGACGATCTTCCGCTCCCGTCCGGTTTCGGCGACGATCTTCAGCTCCATCTGCTTCAAGTATCGCAGACCCCCATGGATGAGTTTTGTAGACCGGCTGGACGTGCCTTCCGCGAAGTCCTGCATGTCGACGAGCAGAACGGACATCCCTCTTGTCACGGCATCCAGTGCGATACCGGCACCCGTGATCCCTCCTCCGATGACCAGAAGATCGAATTTGAATTTTGAGGCATGCTGTTTCATCTTCGGCCTGAGCAATGTTGAAAACATGGTCGCCACTCCTCTCACATTCTAAACGAACGCGTTGCTTCCACCGCTTTCTGCCATCCGCCGTACAGACGGTCCCGCTTCCCGGGGTCCATCTCCGGAGCGAACACTTGTCTGGACCGCCACATCGTTGTGATTTCGTCGCAGTCCTTAAAAAAGCCGGTCGACAGCCCCGCCAGATAGGCGGCACCGAGTGCGGTCGTCTCTTTTAGCTCGGACAGTTCCACTTCGGACTGAAGCATGTCACTTTGGAACTGCATAAGGAAGCTGTTATCGACGGCTCCGCCGTCCGCCCGGAGACGCTTGACGGGGATACCGGCATCCTTCTCCATGGCATCCAGGACGTCTTTTGTCTGGTAGGCGAGAGACTCGAGTGTGGCACGGATAAAATGTTCCTTCTCCGTGCCGCGTGTGAGGCCAAAAATCGCGCCGCGGGCATCCGGATCCCAGTAAGGCGTCCCGAGACCGACGAATGCCGGCACTACATAGACACCGTCTGCAGAACTGACCCTTGCCGCATACTGTTCGCTGTCCCCGGCCTTTTTGAGCATGCGAAGCCCGTCACGAAGCCACTGGATCGCGGAACCTGCCACAAACACACTGCCTTCCAAAGCATACACCGGCCCGTCACCGATATCCCAGGCGACGGTCGTCAGGAGTCCATGACGTGATTCTGTCGGCTGTTTGCCCGTATTCATCAGCATGAAGCAGCCTGTACCGTATGTGTTTTTCGCCATGCCTTTCTCGAAGCAGGCCTGGCCGAAAAGTGCTGCCTGCTGATCGCCCGCCGCACCGGCAACCGGCACTTTGCCGCCGAAGAAAACGGATGGATCGGTGTGGGTATACACTTCGGATGAAGGCCGCACTTCAGGAAGCATCTTCATCGGAATATCGAGGATGCCGCACAGTTCCTCGTCCCACTTCATATCGTGGATGTTGAACAGAAGCGTGCGCGAAGCGTTTGTCACATCGGTCACATGCACGGCTCCCCCCGACAGCTTATAGATCAGGAAACTGTCGATCGTGCCGAACAGAAGATCACCCGACTCTGCCTTTTCCCTCGCTCCCTCTACCTTGTCGAGAATCCACTTCACCTTCGTCCCGGAAAAATAAGGATCCATCACCAGACCCGTCTTTTCCCTGAACAGGCGCTCATGCCCGGCATCCTTCAGTTCATTAATGATGTGCTGTGTCTGGCGCGACTGCCAGACGATGGCGCGGTGGACAGGGCGTCCGGTTTTCCTGTCCCAGACGACTGTTGTCTCCCGCTGGTTCGTGATGCCGATCGCCCCGATCTGATCATGGGAAGTGCCGCTTTCGGTCATCACCGCCGCGATGCAGGAAAGGACTGATCCCCAGATTTCATTGGCATCATGCTCCACCCAGCCAGGCTGCGGGAAATACTGCCTGAACTCCTGCTGTGCGGAGTGGACCACCCGGCCCTCCCGGTCAAACAGGATGGCGCGGGAACTGGTCGTTCCCTGATCGATTGAAAGAATGTAAGTTTCCATACAGCTCTCCCCTTTCGTCCTACATGACGCGCTTGAACATCTTTTCGATTTCGTACGTGGAGAAATGGATGATGACCGGCCTGCCATGCGGGCATGTATAGGGACTTTCCGCCTGGCCCAGATCATGGAGAAGCCGCTCCATGTCCGCGCGGGTCAGATAGTGATTGGCCTTGATCGAACGTTTGCAGCTCATCAGGATCGCAGTCTCCTCAAGCAGTTTGCCGATATCGGCACTGCGTTCTTCCATCGCCTGTTCCACGAGGGCATCAATGATTTCCTCTTCCGATCCTGCAGGGAACCAGGCAGGGTGCTCCCGCACGACGAACGTCCTGTTTCCAAACTCCTCCATATCCACACCGACCGATGCCAATGTCTCCCGCTGTTCACGGATCCTTTCCATGTCATCCGGCGGATAATGGAAGGTCATCGGAATCATCAGCGCCTGGCGTTCATTGCCGTCCGCCCTCTTTACTTTTTCACGGAAATACTCGTATTTAATCCGTTCCTGGGCGGCATGCTGGTCCACCAGATAAAACCCGTCCGTGCTCTGTGCGACAATATATGTGCCGTGAATCTGGCCGACCACCTCGAGCTCGCCGAACGGGACTTTCCTGGAATGCTCGTCCGTTCTGTGGGCATCCCGGACAAAATCAGAAGCAGGTTCCGTATGATCCTCAGTTTCTGTACGGGCAGGAGGTTCGGCGATTACCTGGACATCCGAAGGAAAACGGGATGCTTCCTCATTTGGATTGTTTTCCTGAACCGAAAGCTGCAGGCCGTCTTCGAATGTTTTTGCAGAAGTTCCGGGTTCGGATACTGGGTGATCCGGCCTGGGAAGACCCGATATCGTGGACGCGGGACGGTAAATGGTTTTTCCGGCCTCCGGCATAACCCGGTTCTCTTGCTGCTGATGCCAAATGGAAGTCTGCTCCGTTTTGGGCCGCGCTTCCTTCGGCGGCTTTGCGGCAGGCGCGCCGATGGAACCGGCAACTGCCCGCCTCACCGCATCACGGATCAGCGCGCATAGCTCCGGCTCCTTGCTCAGTCGGATCTGCTGTTTTGCAGGGTGTACATTCACATCCGTCAGATAAGGATCGCCTTTAATGTCGATGACGGCAATCGGATAGCGGCCGATCGGCAGGTATGTGTGATACGCATCGATTACAGCTTTCGTCACTGCAAAACTCTTAACCCATCTTCCGTTCACCAGGACGGTCATATAATTTTTCGAAGCCCGTGTGATGTCAGGAAGCGCGCAATATCCGGAGACATCATAATCTGCAGACTCTCCGCTGAATGCAAGCATTTTCCTCGCCGTCCCGGCCCCGTAGATGTCCGAAATGACCTTGAGCAGATTGCCGCTGCCGGAAGTCCTCAGATGCTCCTGTCCGTTATGGATTAGCCGGAATGCGATCCCGGGATGGCTGAGTGCGGCCCGGTTCATGTAGTCGATGGAATGTCCGAGCTCGGTCTGGATCGTCTTCATGTATTTCAGTCTGGCCGGTGTATTGAAGAAAAGTTGGGAAACGGTGATATCTGTTCCCTTCCGGTAGGCGGCCGGTTCCTGACCGATAATGCGGGTGCCTTCGATGCGGATCCGGCATCCGCCGGATTCGCCGTCTGAGGTCTTCATGTCCACCTTGGAAACCGCCGCGATACTGGCCAGCGCCTCCCCCCGGAAACCGAGCGTCCGGATCCTGAACAGATCATGCTCATTGCCTATTTTGCTTGTTGCATGTCTGGAAAAGCAGAGCAGGGCGTCTTCCGCGTCCATCCCTTTTCCATTGTCGGTCACCCGGATGGAGGTGAGTCCTGCTTCCTCCAGCCTCACCTCGATTGAATTGCCGCCGGCATCTATTGCATTCTCAACAAGTTCTTTCACGACAGATGCCGGCCGCTCCACCACTTCGCCTGCTGCGATTTTATTGGAGAGCGGCTCATCCATCAGAACAATATGTCCCATCAGATCACCTTCCGTTCTGTCTCAGTCGTTCCTGCATGCCGTGCAGCCATTGGAAAACATCCATCGGGGTCATACGTAGAAGGTCCAGCCGTTCAATTTCATCCGACAGATCAGATACCGGCGCTTTGGCGTTTTGCATGGATTCTTCCTGGACCTCATCGAATAATGACATCTGGCCTGCAGGTTCTGACTGTGGAGCATTCGCGGGCCGGTCGGCTTCGAATTCCCCAAGCAGTTCATCAGCCCGGCGGATAACACTTTCCGGAAGTCCGGCAAGCTCGGCTACCTGGATCCCGTAACTCTTATCCGCAGCCCCTTCCTTCACCTTATGAAGGAAAATGACCCGCCCGTTTTGTTCGGCTGCTGCCACATGGACGTTTTGCAGACGGCCGAGCGTCTCGGAAAGGCCGGTCAATTCATGATAGTGGGTGGAGAAGAGTGTATTCGCACCGATTTCATCATGAATGTATTCCATCATCGCCTGTGCAAGGGCCATCCCGTCATAAGTGGAGGTGCCCCGCCCGATCTCGTCGAAAAGCAGCAGGCTCTCCGGGGTCGCATTTGCAAGAGCCAGCCGTGATTCCATCATCTCGACCATGAATGTGCTCTGCCCTCCGGCCAGATCGTCCGCAGCGCCGATGCGCGTGAATATCTGGTCAGTCACCGGAAGCTCAGCATGGTCTGCAGGAACGAAGCAGCCGATCTGCGCCATAATGACAGTCAGCGCGACCTGCCGCATGTATGTACTTTTACCTGACATATTCGGACCTGTGATAAGAAGCATATTCGCCCCTTCATCCAGGATGCAGTCGTTTGGCACGTATGATCCGTCATCAAGCATCTTTTCGACTACCGGATGACGGCCTCCTGTGATTTTCATCTCACGGCCGGCGTGGAAGGCGGGCTTCGCAAACCGGTACTTTTCCGATACTTCCGCAAAAGCGGTCAGGACATCCAGGGTGCTGAGGCGGTCGGCAAGGCCCTGAATCTTGGGGATATGCTGCTTCACCTCTTCCCTGACTGCCTGGAACAGCTCCGCTTCCAAAAGAAGCGCTTCTTCTTCTGCGTTGAGGATGATCGCTTCCTTCTGCTTGAGTTCAGGAGTGATGTACCTTTCCGCATTGGCCAGCGTCTGCTTCCGGTCATAACGCTCCTGATCCACGAGGTGGACATTCGACTTGGTGACCTCGAGATAGTATCCAAATACCCTGTTGTAGCCGATCTTAAGCGATTTGATGCCGGTCTTTCGGCGCTCTTCCGCTTCCAGAGCGGCAATCCAGTCCTTCCCGTTCCTTGAGGCATCGCGCAGCTCATCCAGCCGCTCATGATAGCCCTCACGGATCACGCCGCCCTCCTTGTTGCTGAGAGGGGGATCATCAGTGATGGACTTCTCCAGAATTCCGAGAACAGCGGCACATGGATCGATCGCTCCTCCCATTGCCTTCAGCTTATCTCCTCCGGAAGACTCGAGTGCTCTCCCGATCGGCCCGGCCTGCGAGAGGGATCTGCGGAGCTGGGCCAGTTCCCGGCCGGTGGCATTCCCGAGTGCAATCTTGCCCGCCAGCCGTTCGATATCATAAACCCCCTTCAGGAGCTCACGGATTTCGCCCCGTACGAAGAAATCACCGATCAGCTCCTCCACAGCATCTGTCCGGTCCAGGATGGCGCGCTTCTCGGCCAGCGGCTCATGGATCCACTGTTTGAGCTTTCTCCCGCCCATCGCTGTCACTGTTTCGTCCAGCAGCCAGAACAGCGAGCCTTTTTCTCCGCCGCCCCTGATCGACCGGACGAGTTCGAGGTTCCTTCTGGAGTTCGGATCGATGGATAAAACGGATTTCCGCTCACGGTAAACAACCGGGCGGAGATGGGACAGCGACCGTTTTTGTGTCCGGTCCAGATACCGGAGCAATCGCACCGCGGAAGGCCGGATCGGTTCCGGGCATGCTCCCGTGAGCACTGCCTCACCTTCCTGTTCTGATTCGTCGTTTTCAATAGACAGCAGGATCGACCGCGACTGGGCCTGCTCGTGCAGATCCAGGTACAGTTCATCCGGAACGACAATTTCCCGGATCTGAAGCGCCTCCGCTTCGGAAATAAGCGATTTTGGATCGTGGCCTGCATAGGTTGCAGTTCCTTCGCCGGTCGACAGATCAATGCGCACCAGTGCGTATTCGCCTTTCCGTGTTCTTCCCGCTGATCCGATATATACGTTGGACTTCTCACCGACAGTCCTTCCTTCCGTGAGGGTCCCGGGTGTGATCAGCTGGATGACTTCCCGCCTGACGATCCCTTTGGCAAGCGCAGGATCCTCTGTCTGCTCGCAGATTGCGACCTTATAGCCTTTGCGGACAAGCGTTTCGATATAACCGGCGGAAGAGTGATACGGCACGCCGCACATCGGGATCTTCCCCGTTTGCCCACCGTCTCTTGCAGTCAATGTGATTTCGAGAATCTGCGACGCCTTGAGCGCGTCCTCAAAGAACATTTCGTAAAAGTCGCCCAGCCTGAAAAACAGGAAAGCGTCCTTGTAGTCTTCCTTGATCTCGAGGTATTGCCTCATCATCGGTGTTAATGTTTTTACTGTCATCGTTGCACAACTCCCGTAAACCTCAGTATTCCTTCAATTATATCAGAGACCCGGACAACAGAAAAAACCGGGGAAGCTCCCCGGCTTTTAGAGTGAGCTGGAATCCTTGTCGGACTCGCCCTTCTCGTGCCCAAATCCTTTTGTATAATCTTTTCCTTCACCATGTCCGTCAGAAGATGACGAACTCTCATCATCAAAACGCCATTCTTCCTCAAAGTCATCCGGATGTACCTGAACGCATACCTTCGTCTCTCCGACCACCTCTGCAAGGAGTTCGCGCTCGACCGAAACGCTGAATTTCTCTCCGCACTTGGTGATGACCGCCTCTGTGCAGTTCGGCTGCTGGATGACCTTGATGTACACTTCTTCGTGTCCGCCGGTCGCACCGTCCCGGTAATGGAGCCGGACTCTGTCCCGGTAGCTGATTGTTTCCGTGTAAACCGACGTCTTCGAGTGATCATGGTGGGAGTACCAGACGTTGATGTCGAACTTGCCGGACACTTCTACATACTTGCCGTACTTCTTGGACTGGTGGGTGTGGTTGATGATCCAGCAGCCCAGGATGCCCGACGGCTTATTTGGCGGCCGCAGCACCTCCGTCGACTCCGATCTCTTCTTTCCTTTGGCGACTACCGCTTTCGTGACGATCTGCCGCAAGTTTTTCAGGGTCAACCCTCCTTCTTCGGTTCACTTCCATCCTATGCATCATTCGCCCAGGAAGTGAAAAAAGCCCGAAGGAAATTCTTCCTTCGGACTTTCGGTTATTGTTTGCCACCGGGAGCGTTGCGTACCATAGAGCCTGTTTCACCGCGAAGAACGTCTCCTCCGGTGGACTCGATGATGCGGTTGGTCACGTCATTCGCAATCGTATTGGACACGAGCTGAAGCAGTTGGTTCACTTCGATCTGGGATTGTTTGAACTCCTGGACAATCGGGACTTCGTCAATCTCTTTCTCGATCTGTTCGATTTTGTTTTCGACAAGGCCGAGAGCTCGCTCCTTGCCATACTGTTGGAAATTGACCGCCTGTTTTTGGAGACTCTTCAGGCTGGCGATTTTTTCCCGGATCTTTTGGTTATCGTTGATCTGCGCCTCCGCACGCTTGAAGAAGTCCACTTCTTCGGTCTGGGAGATCATTCCGGCCAGTTCTTTCGCCTTCTCGATAATTTCGTGTTTCGTGTATGTTTTTTCCATCATATCCACCTTTTCTGCCGTCCGCAGTTTGCCGGGGCGGCAATCGGACAAATTTCACCGGCCGTTGACCGGATGGTTTCCCTCATTATACGAGACGGGGCATGCATGCGACAAGCCGGGCGTCCGAATGTCGGCACATTGACACATCTGGACGGGCGCGTTTCAAACCGAACGGCCTCCCGGATCGGGAGGCCGACAGTTCACCGTTTTCTCTTTTCAACAAGCAGTTTCATGGCTGTCCGTTCCTCTCCGGCAATCAGGATATCTGTGAAGGCCGGCGAGCAGGTCAGGTCATTGCCGCTCGGAGCGACAAATCCCCGTGCGATGGCGACAGCCTTGACTGCCTGGTTCAGTGCTCCGGCCCCGACAGCCTGCATTTCAGCATATCCTTTCTCCCGGATAACCGCGACCAGTGCTCCTGCGACAGAATTCGGATTGGATCGTGAGGATACTTTCAATGAGTCCATGCCTATCCCTCCTGTTTTTCCGCTCTTATGGAACCGGACTCTTCCATGCCATATTGTATGCGGTTGCCGGATAGCGCATGAACAGACGGCCAAAATGGCCTGCTCACCCTTTTAGCGGATGATCGTCGTTGATCAGGATTCTTTCACACCGGACGGCCTTTCCGGATTTCGGGTCGGCTTCGACGAAAAAGCCACCCAATTGGGTACGGCCTTTTTTGGGAACCTCGAAACGCGCAGGCAGATTGGTGCGGAAGCGGTACAGAACTTCTTCTTTTCTCATGCCAAGAATTCCGTCATACGGACCGGTCATCCCTGCATCTGTAAGATAAGCCGTGCCTCCCGGAAGGATCCGCTCGTCCGCGGTCTGGACATGGGTATGGGTTCCTACCATAGCCGTCACCCGGCCGTCCAGATGCCAACCCATCGCAATCTTCTCGCTTGTCGCTTCCGCGTGGAAGTCTACGAACACAAGCGGCGACTCGGCTTTGGCTTGAACGATCAGCTCATCCGCCACTTCGAAAGGATCATTGTGGGGCGGCATGAACGCCCGTCCATGAAGGTTGATGACCGTCAGCAGGCCAGCTTCCTTCGTGACAGTCGTCATTCCCCGTCCCGGTGCTTCCGCCGAAAAGTTTGCCGGCCGGATCAGCGCATCCGTCCCGTCAATGAAGTCAAAAATCTCTTTTTTATCCCAAGTGTGGTTCCCCATCGTAATGACGTCCACCCCTCCGAAGATGAGGTCGTCATAATCCTGGCGCCGCAGCCCCTTGCCCGATGCCGCATTTTCTCCGTTGGCAATGACCACATCCGGTGAATATTTCCTCCGCAGTCCAGGCAATGTACGCCGGACCATGTCCATACCGGGTTCGCCGACAATATCTCCGATAAACAATATTTTCATTCGTTCTCTCCCCTTTCCGTTTCAGCAATGAAAAAGGCTTCCCGGACTTTCCCGGGAAGCCTTTGCGTGCTGTTATTTTGCGTATTCGACTGCCCGGGTTTCCCGGATGACAGTCACTTTGATGTGACCCGGATAATCGAGTTCGCTTTCGATCCTTTTCCGGATATCCCTTGCGAGCCGGTGGGCGGTAATGTCGTCCACCTGATCCGGACGTACGATGATGCGAACTTCACGCCCTGCCTGGATGGCATAGGACTTCTCGACACCATCATAGTCTTCAGCGATTTCCTCGAGCTTTTCAAGACGGCGGATATAGTTCTCCAGCGTCTCGCTCCGCGCGCCCGGGCGTGCGGCCGACAGAGCGTCGGCTGCCGCCACGAGAATTGCGATCACCGAAGTCGGCTCGGTATCCCCGTGGTGGGACGCGATGCTGTTGATGACAACCGGATGCTCTTTGTACTTCGAGCCAAGTTCTACACCGATTTCGACGTGGCTGCCTTCCACCTCGTGGTCAATCGCTTTCCCGATATCATGCAGCAATCCGGCACGGCGTGCTAGCGCAATGTCGGAATCCTTGAATCCGAGCTCCGCTGCAAGCAGACCAGAAAGATAGGCCACTTCCTTTGAGTGCTTCAGGACGTTCTGGCCATAGCTTGTCCGGTATTTTAGCCGGCCGATGATCTTGATGAGATCCGGGTGGAGATTGTGGATTCCCAGATCGAATGTCGTCTGCTCGCCCGCTTCGCGGATCTGCTCGTCGACCTCTTTGCGGGATTTTTCCACCATTTCTTCGATGCGGGCCGGGTGGATCCGTCCATCCTGTACCAGCTTCTCCAATGCCAACCGTGCAATTTCGCGGCGGATCGGATCAAAGCCAGACAAGATAACCGCTTCCGGTGTGTCGTCGATAATGAGGTCAATGCCGGTTAGCGTTTCGAGAGTTCGGATATTCCGGCCCTCTCGTCCGATGATCCGGCCCTTCATCTCATCATTCGGCAGGTTGACCACCGATACTGTCGTTTCAGCCACGTGGTCGGCAGCAAAACGCTGCAGTGCCAGTGACAGAATCTCGCGGGCTTTTTTATCGGAGTCTTCTTTCGCCCGCAGTTCGGCTTCCCTGGTCATGACGGCGATATCCGTCGAAAGCTCAGTTTCCACTTCCGATAGGATCATCTGCCGTGCCTCGTCCCTGGTAAGTGCCGATACGCGTTCAAGCTCAGTCTGCTGTTCGCTCATGAGCTGTTCCGCTTTGCTCTCCATCTGTGCGATATGCTGTTGTCGTTCGGCCAAAGCGTCTTCCTTGCGCTCCAGACCCGCTTCACGTTTGTTCAGCGCATCCTCCTTGCGGTCAAGATTCTCTTCCTTCTGCAACAGCCGGCTCTCCTGCCGCTGAAGTTCCGCACGGCGTTCCCGGATTTCCGATTCGGCTTCTGTCCGTAGTTTGTGAGTTTCATCTTTCGCTTCAAGTAGCGCTTCTTTTTTCAGTGCCTCCGCTTCGCGCCTGCCGTCTTCCACGATGGATTCGGCAGACTGCTTCGCACCGGTCATTTTAGAATCGTTCACTTGTTTCAAGGCAAAATAGCCAACAACTGCACCGACGATGAGTCCGAGCAAAGCGGAGATGATCACTTCAACCATTGAGGTCACCTCCCCCTGCTTTCATTCGTCTGTTCAAACCTGTCCGGCGTCATGCCGGGCATTCATGCTGTTCATGCCGGTCTTGCATAAATTCTGTCATGATGGTCATTGGATAAATCTATCCATCTTCAATTGTACCGGCGGTTAAAAGCGCTGTCAAGGTCGGGCGAATGCAGTTTCAGGGCATTTCCCTTCCGGGGTGAAGCCCTTTTCCGCGATGGTGCCCTTCCCTATAAAAAACCGGCAGCGGGGCCGCAGTTCTTCAGAAAGAACGGGCGCCGCTGCCGGCAGGATCCGGTCGGAAACCGGACAGTTTCTTACTTTTCGTCATCCACGAGCAGGTCAAAGATTTCATCTTCGGACTCTTCTTCTTCAGGTGCAGCAATCTGAGGGCCGTTCAAGCCGTAGGCTTCACGGATCTTACCTGCAATCTCTTTACGGATTTCAGGGTGCTCCTTCAGGAACTGCTTGGAATTCTCGCGGCCCTGTCCAAGGCGTTCGCCATTGTATGAATACCAAGAACCGCTTTTCTGGATGACATCTTCTTCCGCGCCAAGGTCGATGATCTCCCCTTCACGGGAAATCCCCTCACCGTACATGATGTCAACTTCCGCTGTGCGGAACGGTGGAGCCACTTTGTTTTTGACGACCTTGATCCGGGTCCGGTTACCGACGAAGTCGTTGCCTTGCTTGATCGCTTCCGCACGCCGGACTTCAAGCCGGACAGAACTGTAGAATTTAAGCGCACGGCCACCCGGTGTGGTTTCCGGGTTACCGAACATGACGCCGACCTTTTCACGGATCTGGTTGATGAAGATCGCGATGGTCTTCGATTTATTGATCGCGCCGGAGAGTTTCCGGAGCGCCTGGGACATGAGGCGGGCCTGGAGGCCTACGTGGGCATCCCCCATCTCGCCTTCGATTTCCGCTTTCGGCACAAGCGCCGCAACGGAGTCAACGACAAGGATGTCGATCGCGCCGCTGCGTACGAGCGCTTCTGCGATTTCCAGTGCCTGTTCCCCCGTATCCGGCTGGGACAGAAGTAGTTCGTCAATGTTAACGCCCAGCTTTTGTGCATAGACCGGATCGAGAGCGTGTTCCGCGTCGATGAAGGCGGCCGTGCCTCCTGCCGCCTGTGCTTCCGCGATGGCGTGCAGGGCAACCGTCGTCTTACCGGAGCTTTCCGGTCCATAGATCTCGACAACCCGGCCCCGCGGGTACCCGCCTACGCCGAGTGCGGCGTCGAGTGTGAGCGAGCCGCTCGGGGATGTGGAAATCTCGCGGTCTGTCTGCTCGCCGAGTTTCATGATGGAACCCTTCCCGAATTGTTTCTCAATCTGTTTTAGTGCCATATCCAATGCAGCTTTGCGATCGCTCAAACTTGTTCCTCCTCATGGGTATATGCTGGTTTTCTTACTGTCTCTACTATACTCGGTTATTGAGAAAAACACAAGAAAAAAGCGAACATCCATTCGACTTTTATGCATACCGTATTTTAAATTCAAGGCTTTAGAAAAGGCTGTTTTTCAATTTCAGCATCAGAAAAGGCGCCGAAATTGAAATTCGCGGCGCCTCATTTTTCTTTTTTATTCAGAGCGGGCAGACGTTTCGCTGATAATATTGATCAGCATATGCATTGCAGCCTTTACGGCTCGGATCCGATTTGTGTTGCGCATGCCGGATAGGAGAAGACGGCGTGTCCGGATACCTTCTCCGGAAGCGATGGCAATCCAGACGGTGCCGCCGGGCTTGCCGTCATGAGGGTCCGGTCCCGCTGCCCCGGTCAGCCCGACGCCGAAATCGGTGCCGAACTTCCCTCTTACCGCCACCGCCATTGCAGTGGCAGTCTCCTCACTGACTGCCCCCTTCTCCTCCAGAAGGGATTCCGGAAGTCCGAGCTGTTCTTGTTTTGCTTGTGCAGTATAAGTCACCATGCCACCCGCCAACGCGGCACTGATGCCGGGCTGTTCCGCAAGTTCCGACATAAACAATCCGGCCGTCAGGCTTTCCGCGGCGGATATCGTCAGGCCGTTTCCGATCAGAAGGCTTGCCGCTTTCGACACGAGTGTCTCATCGTCATAGCCATACAGGTGCTTGCCTGCAATCTTGCGGATTTCAGTTTCAGAACCATCCAGCAGCTTCTCCGCTTCTTCCCGCGTTGCCGCTTTTGCGGTCGCCCTGATCGTCACTTCACCATCGGACGCGAGGGGTGCAAGTGTAGGGTTGGACTGGTTGTCCAGCAAGTCGGCCATCCGGTGTTCCAGTTCAGCCTCTCCGATTCCGTAAAAACGGAAAACTTTTGATGCGATCGGTCCCGAGAAGCCGGCAAGCCGGGCTAGAAGCGGTTTCGCCAGAACGGTGAACATCGGCTCCATTTCCTTGGGCGGTCCCGGCAGGAGAAGATAATGATGACCGTCCGCGGAAAGCAACATACCGGGAGCCATGCCATGGTGATTCTGCAGCACCGTTGACCCTTCGAGGATCAGTGCCTGTTTCTTGTTGTTCTCCGTCATCTCGCGCCCCATGCGGTCGAACCAGGCCCGGATCGAGACGAGTGCTTCATCGTCATACACCAGTCGGGTTCCGGCATGGCGGGCGATGGTTTCTTTCGTCAGGTCATCTTTTGTCGGGCCGAGCCCCCCGGTGAAGATCAGCAGATCCGAGCGGGACTCGGCGATCCGGATGGCTTGGCCAAGCCGATCCGCGTTGTCACCGACCACAGTATGGTAATGAACACTGATTCCGATTTCGGCAAGGCCTGCCGAAATATGACGGGCATTCGTGTTACTGATCTGCCCAAGAAGCAATTCAGAACCGACAGCAATGATTTCCGCTTTCATGACGACTCCCCCTTACATGGATTCCAGCAGTACACGGCGGTTTTTATAGAAGTAATCTGCACCTGACCAAACCGTGAAGAAGAGTGCGATATATAGCATGATCGTGCCGAACGGGATGCCCGCAGCTTCAAAGAAGACATTATGGAGCAGAAGGAAGATGGTGGCGATCAGCTGTGTGGTCGTCTTGATCTTCCCGAGCATATTCGCCGCCACGACTTCACCTCCGCCGGCAAGGATCAGGCGAAGTCCGGTCACCGCAAATTCGCGGCTGATGATGAGAATGACAACCCAAGATGGCGCAAAGCCCATTTCCACAAGGATGATGAGTGCCGACGAGACAAGAAGCTTGTCAGCCAGAGGGTCGAGGAATTTTCCCATATTCGTGACGAGGTTGTATTTGCGCGCAAGATGGCCGTCAAACCAGTCTGTCAGTGCAGCAATGATGAAGATTACTCCACCGATCAGATGCTCAATCGGGAGATCCACTCCGCCGGCGCTGATGGTGTCCATCCCGAAGTCGGCAAGCATGAAGAGGATAAACACCGGGATCAGCAGAATCCTGGCCACGGTGATTTTATTCGGTAAATTCATGTATGATTCCGCCTTTCAAAAAAAATAAGTCATCCCTGAAGATGACTATTGTACAGATCCAATCTGGATAATGATGTTCTGGGTCACCCGCTCCGCCCCGGGAATTGCATAGGTGAGCGGATTGCCGTTCACAGCGATTTCCACGCCAGGCACATAACCGATACGGAATCGGAGCCATTGGACCCCTTGTGCCTCAATTGTCTCTGTCTGTCCGGTTTCCAGGCTTTTGCTGAAGTACTGCTTACCGGTATTGTCTGTAACAGTAATCCAGGAACGCCCTTTCCCCGTAAGCGTTACGGTCGCCTTGTCGGTGCCGGCGAGGTTATAAAAGGTGTTTTCCCCTTCGGACCTGTCAACCGCGAGAGTGGCCTTGGGTGCTTCCGGTTCTTCCGGCTGTTCGGCTTTTTCTGTTTCTTTTTCCGCCTCTTTTTCTGCCGGCTCCTCTTTATCCGCTTCCCCGTCTTCCGTTGGTGCGCCTTCTCCGTTTTCCTCAGGACCCACCTGCTGGACCTGCACCGTGCTCTCCGTCTCGGCAATTTCCTCAGCCGGTTCAGTGTTTGAAGCCTGGTTAGCCTTCAGGAACCAGACGATGCCGATTGCCACGACAATAAACAGCGCCAGAATGACTTTTGGCATCGCTTCGGCTGTTTTGCCGGCACGTCTCATGGAGGTCCGCCTCATTGCAGGGGCCGTCATGCCCGATGCTTCACTTGTCAGAGGCGGTTCCGGTGCTTCCGCCTTATACATGGCAAGCATTTCATCCGCGTCGAGGCCAACCGCCTCAGCATATTGCTTGATAAATGCCCGGACGTAGAAAGTGCCGGGCATGATGCCGAACTTGCCTTCCTCGATGGCGGCAAGATAGCGTTTCTGTATCTTTGTGATTTCCTGTAAATCTTCAAGCGAGTAGCCTTTTTCCTGCCTCGCCTGTTTTAGCCGAGCGCCCAATTCGGACAACCGAAACACCTGCCTATCAAATATTGAATCCGAAATCCATCCCGCTCCGGCTCGACATCCTGTCGTTCTCTTCCAGCTTCTCATAGGTGATCTCTTCATCTTCGTCACGACGGATTTCAATGATGTAATCGAAGTCCTCCATCGTGTATTCGGAAAGACGCACGAACATATCGGGATGTTCCACTACTTTGATTGCCGGAAGGCGCATAATCTCGCGGACGAGCTGCATATGCCGTTCGTCCGACGCTTTCCGGGTTACAATCCCGTCCAGGATAAAGACATTATCCGGGGAGAATTCATCACCGGCAAGCTGGCTCCTGACAGTCTGCCGGAGCATCGTCGAAGAAAGGAAGATCCATTTCTTATTCGCGCTTACACTCGCCGCCACAACCGATTCCGTCTTGCCAACCCGCGGCATGCCGCGTACTCCGATCAGCTTGTGGCCCTCCTGTTTGAAGATCTCCGCCATGAAATCGACGAGGATGCCGAGCTCATCCCGCACGAAACGGAATGTCTTCTTATCATCTGCATCCCGCTGAATGTATCGGCCGTGACGGACGGCCAGGATATCGCGGAGCTTGGGATGACGCAGTTTCCTGACATTAATCATGTCCATCGTGGAAGCGATCAGCTCAAACCGTTCGATGGCATCATCATTTTCCGTCCGGAGCAGCATGCCCCTCCTGCCCTGGTCCACTCCGTTGATCGTCACGATATTGACGCGGAGCAGGCCGAGAAGTGAGGAAATTTCCCCCAGAAGCCCCGGCCGGTTTACTTCGATTTCATATTCCATGTACCATTCACTCAACTTGGGTCGCCTCCATCGGCGCCGGATGCGCAATGTAGTTCTATCATATCGGATTTGCCTATTGAAGAAAAGAGATAGCCGGGCGGTTTTCGCAACAAAAGGCGGCGGACCGGAGCCGGTTGCTCCAGTCTGCCGCCATCTTTCAGATATACCAGCCGCCATTGACCCGGATGATTTCCCCGGTGATGTACCTCGCCTGTTCTCCGAGCAGGAAATCTACGGCACCGGCCACATCCTCCGGAGAACCGGGACGCATCAGGGGAATTTCTCCGAAAGCCATCCGCCGCTCTTCTTCATCAAGGTGACTGTTCATTTCCGTTTCGATCCAACCTGGCGAGATCGCGTTCACAAGCAAATTGGAGGCGGCTGCTTCCTTGGCATATGCCTTGACGAATGCGTGGACGGCACCCTTGACAGCAGAATAGGCCACCTCGCCGGCAGCACCCGTGTCTCCCCAGATCGAACCGATCATGACCACATGGGAAACGGGATGGCGCCTGAGTTTTTCTGAAACCAGGCCGATATACCGCATAGGATTGGCAACATGCACACGCCAAAGTGCATCCAGGTCATCCATATCCGTATCCGACATCAGCTTGGCCATTCCCTGCCCGGTACAGGAGACAACCGCCTGAAGGCCGCCTGTAGCCGCGGCCAGGCGCTCTCCTCCGTCCGGAACGGCAAAGTCCGCCTGCACTGCCACGAATCTTTGGTCCGGAAATGCTTCTGTCAGCCGGCTCTGCAATGCCTCAGCCGGCTCACGGGAAGCGTTGTAATGAAGGTATAGCGACCACCCTGAGGCGGCAAGCCGTTCAGCGACAGCCGTACCGATGCCTCCGGATGCACCGAGTACAGCCGCAGTCCTGAGCGGGCTCACCCGCCATTCGCCGGAGGTTTTACGGTAAAGACGGTGCGCGCCTGCTCATCGGCAAGCGGAGCGAGAACTGTCTGGAGATCCTTAACTTCCAGCGCCTCCAACGCGGTTACGGTGTCAAACAGATTCATGCCGTTGAATGCATATCGGGTAAACTGATTGGCGATGTATTCGACAGAGTTCAAGGCGCGCATGAAGAAGCCGATCCTTCTCCTGCGCTGGCGTTCCAGGTCGTCCTGTCCAAATGGAAATTTATCTGATGCCCGCTGCAGCGTGTCATAGATTTTCCGGGTCAGCTCTTCAGGCTTGGCGCTATCTGAGCCGATCACCGAAAAGGCGAACCCTTCTTCGGCGGTGAAATCTGTGGAGAACGATTCATCGATCAGACCTTCCTCATACGCTTCTGTATAGAACTTCGAGGTTTTGCCGAACAGAAGGTCGATCAGAATCTGATAAGCCAGTTCCTCCTTCAGCCCCTGCAGCCCCTCTTCCGACAATGCCGGAAGTTTAATGCCGACGTGGACCTTCGGCTTGGAGACATCCATCTCCAGGCTGCCTTCCTTCACGGCTGATTCCATCTTTTCCTGAGGGAACTGCCGGACGATGCGTTCCGGCTTGTCGAATGTCTTCGACGCCTGATTTTTACGGATAAACTCCATCATTTCCTCGGGATCGACTGAACCGACCGCAAACAGGAGCATGTTGGATGGGTGATAAAACGTATTGTAGCACTCATACAGGTGATCCGCCGTGATGTCCGATATCGATTCGACCGTTCCTGCAATGTCGATCTTCACAGGGTGCTCTTTGTACAGGTTTTCAATTGTGCCAAAATAGGCCCGCCAGTCCGGAAGGTCATCATACATCGTAATTTCCTGGCCGATGATCCCTTTTTCCTTTTCAACGGTCTCCTCTGTGAAATAAGGTGCCTGCACAAAATCCAGGAGCAATTCCGTATTCGGATAAAGGTTGTCCGTAGCGGAAAACAGATAAGCGGTCCGTGTAAATGATGTAAAGGCATTTGCGGACGCCCCGTTCATCCCGAATTTCTGGAATACATCGCCGTCTTCCTTTTCGAACATTTTATGCTCGAGGAAATGCGCGATTCCGTCAGGGACGCGGACAACTTCATCTTTGCCGAGCGGGGTGAAGGTATTGTCGATGGAGCCGTACTTGGTCGTAAACGAAACGTAAGTCTTTGAAAAACCGGATTTCGGCAGTATGAAAACCTGCAGCCCATTTGGAAGGGTCTCGTGGTAGAGCTTTTCATTGACGCGGCTGTAATCAAGCATTTGCATCAGCAGATTCCTCCTTTCCGGAGAGCAGATAGACAAGTTGGCGTTCAATTTTTTCGGCCATTTTCCGGATATCCTCAGGCGTGACGGGTTCCCATTTTGTAATCCAGCCCTCCGGTGTGAATCCTCCCGGCAGATCCTTGTACTGGTCGAAAATCTCGATCTGGCCCCTAGAAGAATCCAGAGCTTCCCGGAGCTGATTGGCGAGCATTGCCTTTGTCTGGCTCAGCTCTTCATCAGAAATCTCGCCTGCCCTCATCGCCTCAAGCTGTTCGTCAATCAGTTTGGTGGCCTTGTCGGCAAGATCCGCGTCAATTCCGGCTGACACTGTGATCAATCCGTAGCGGGAAAGATAAGAACTCGCTGCATAGTAGGCCATGCTTTCCTTTTCCCGGACGTTCATGAACAGTTTTGAATGCGGGAAGCCGCCGAAGATGCCGTTCGCCAGCTGCATCTTCGGAAAATCTTCGGTGCCGAACAGAACAGGAGTGCTGAAGCCGATATGCAGCTTGCCCTGTTTCATGTTCTGCTTTTCGGACACCCGTCCTTCCTTGCCGTTTCCGCGTTCCGCTTTCTCAGGCAGCACGGCCGGAACCCTCCCCTCGAAATGGAACGCTTCCTTTAGCGCGGATGTGACAGCCTCTTCATCGACAGCTCCGACGACGTAGATTTCGATCTCATCTTCGTCGATCATCCTGCGATAGGCCGCCATTGTCTTTTCAGGCGTCAGCGCCTCAAGATGAGCCTCCTCTCCTGTGGCGCGTATGGATTCCGGGCCTTCCGGGCGCAGGAGCGTCAGCAGACGCTGCTGCGCAAAGCGTGTCTTATCGTCATACAGGGAGCGGACACGTTCAAGCACAGTCTGCTTTTCCCGCTCGAACACCTGTTGTTTGAATACACCATCCTGAAGATTCGGCCGGAGCACGGCATCCGCCAGAAGACGGATCGTCCAGTCCGTGATGTTTTCGTCACGGATGAGCCGGTCATCCACACACTCGGCGTTAACCGACAGATAGTGGTAGCCCCCCCGTTTGCCGACATCTGTATAGTAAAGAGTTCCGTACATGGTCTCGAGTACCTGTCGGAGGGCAGCGCGGCTCGGATAGGTTTCAGTACTGTCTTCCAGTATGTTGGCCAGGACGGCCCTCTCTGAAGCCCCCTCTGAAGTCAGCGGCTGCTTGAAGCGAATCGAGAACGTGACCGTTTTAAACTGTTCGGTCCTGCGTACATACAGGCGGACGCCTTGTGTCAATCGAGTTTCCGTAAACATGGGACACCTCGTTTTCATTCAAATTTGTATCAAGTATTCACCAATTCCACTATACCCAACCCGGCGTAGGCATGGCAAACTTTGGAGAAGTACAAAAGCGCAAGCGCCCGTTCAGCAACGTACAAACTGGAACCCTTCGCAATGTGATAAAGGAAACACGGTGAGGAACGAACCGATGTTGACTTATCGCAATGGAGAAGGGTGAAGTTTGCTAGTTGTTGGGCGCTGGAGCTGGACGGATCAAAAGCGCAAGCGCCCGTTCAGCAACGTACAAACTGGAACCATTCGCAATGTGATCAAGGAAACACGGTGAGGGCCAAGCCTATGTTGACTGGGGCTGTCCAATAAGTCCCCAAATTAAAGCAGGCGGAGAAAAACGAGTTGTTTTTTG